>NZ_JBSGBY010000069.1:0-20760 GCF_053601505.1 Nocardia sp. NPDC004722 | reverse complement strand
ACCGAGATCGCCAAGCGCTTCGAGCGCCTGATGGCCGACGAGCAGGTCCGCGTCGCCATGCCGATCGCCGAGGTGGGCGAGGCCGCCCGGCATCCCGGCCTGGGCCTGGCGCAGGTGGCGGCGACCCTGATGGAGGGTTACGCCGAACGTCCGGCCATCGGCGAGCGTGCCACCGAGATCGTCCTCGACGCCGACGGGCGGCGCGTCCGGCGGCTACTGCCCGCATACCGGACCATCAGCTACGGCGAACTGTGGTCGCGCGCTGGGCATCTGGCCGCCGGACTGCATCACGACGAGCGGAATCCCGTGCGCGCCGGAGACTTCCTGGCCGTGCTCGGATTCGCCAGCGGTGATTTCGCGGCCGTCGAACTCGCGGCGATCCGGCTGGGCCTGGTCGCCGTGCCGCTGCAATCGAGTGCGACTGCCGCGCAGTGGCATTCGATCCTCACCGAGACCGGGGCGCGGACCCTGGCGGTGAGCCTGGAATTGCTCGAACCCGCACTCGACTGCGTTCTCGACGGCACGCCGGTGACCTCGCTGGTGGTCTTCGACTTCGAACCCGAGGACGACCGGCAGGCCGAGGTCTTCGCCGCAGCCAGCCGCCGCGCCGAGCAGTCGGGCACCGTCACAGTGGAATCCCTTGCCGCCGTGGCCGATCGAGGCGCCGCGCTGCCGGAGGTCCCGCTGCACGTCCCGGCCGACGAGGACGAACTCGCCCTGCTCATCTACACCTCCGGCAGCACCGGAACCCCCAAGGGCGCGATGTACCCGCACCGGTTGCTGGCCGGAATGTGGCAGGGCCCCACCGTCATTCCCGCCCCGGTCCTCAACTTCTGCTACATGCCGCTGAGCCACGTGGCCGGGCGCATGGTGCTGACCGGCACCTACTCGCGCGGCGGGACGGCGTACTTCGCCGCCTCCAGCGATATGTCGACCCTGTTCGAGGACATCGCCCTGGTTCGCCCCACCGAACTGTTCTTCGTGCCGCGCGTGTGCGACATGATCTTCCAGCGCTACCAGAGCGACACCGCGCGCCGCCGCGCCGCCGGTGAATCCGCCGAAGACGCCGACATCGCGGTGAAAAACGCACTGCGCGAAGACTTCCTGGGCGGTCGGCTGGCCCGCGTCATGGTCGGCAGCGCGCCCATCTCCGCGGAGATGAAGGAGTTCATGAACTCGGTGCTCGGTCAGCCGGTCATCGACGGCTACGGCTCCACCGAGGCCGGTGGCGGCATCCTCATCGACAACGAGATCCGCCGCCCACCGGTGCTCGACTACCGCCTCGAGGATGTGCCCGAGCTCGGCTATTTCTCCACCGACAAGCCGCATCCGCGCGGCGAGCTGCTGGTGAAGTCGATGATGCAGATCCCCGGCTACTTCAAGCGGCCCGAGGTGACCGCCGAGATCTTCGACGCGGACGGCTTCTATCGCACCGGCGATATCGTCGCCGAGGTCCGGCCCGACTACCTGGTGTACGTGGACCGCCGCAACAATGTGCTGAAACTGTCACAGGGCGAGTTCGTCACCGTGGCGAAGCTGGAGGCCGCCTACGCCACCAGCCCGCTCATCGCGCAGATCTTCGTGCACGGCTCCAGCGAGCGTTCGCAACTGCTGGCGGTGATCGTGCCGACCGAGGCGGCCCGCGCGCTCGAGCCTGCCGCCCGTGCCGCGGCCATCACCGCGTCGCTGCAGGACATCGCCAAGGCGTCGGAGCTGGAATCGTATGAGATCCCGCGCGCCTTCCTGCTCGAGGAGGAGCCGTTCACACAGGAGAACGGACTGCTGTCGGGCATCGGAAAACACTTGCGGCCCAAGCTGAAAGAGCGCTACGGCGCACGCCTCGAGGAGCTGTACACCGAGCTGGCGCAGCAGCAGGACGAGGAACTGGCGGCGCTGCGTGCGTCGGCGGCCGACGCGCCGGTGCTCGAGACGGTGTGCCGGGCCGCCCGCGCGATCCTCGGCGGCGAGGAGCCGCGGCCCGACGCGCATTTCACCGATCTGGGCGGGGATTCGCTGTCCGCGCTGTCGTTCTCGACACTGCTGCGCGACCTCTTCGACGTCGAGGTGCCGGTGGGCGTCATCGTCAGCCCGACCAACGCCTTGGCCCAGCTGGCCGCCCACATCGAAGCCGAACGCGACTCCGGCGGCACCCGGCCGACCGCCGCGACCATCCACGACGGCACCGAGATTCGCGCCGCCGACCTCACCCTCGACCGGTTCATCGACGCCGCTACATTGTCGGCCGCGCCCGCGTTGCCCTCCGCCCCGCAGCCGCCGCGCACGGTGCTGCTGACCGGTGCCAACGGCTACCTGGGTCGCTTCCTGTGCCTGGAATGGCTACAGCGCCTGGACGAGACCGACGGCACCCTGGTGTGCGTCATCCGCGGCCGCGACGCAGAGGCCGCCCGGCGACGGCTGGACGAAGTGTTCGACAGCGGCGATCCCGAACTGACACGCCACTACCGCGCGCTCGCCGAGCGGCGGCTACGCGTGCTGCCCGGCGATATCGGCGAACCGAATTTCGGCCTGAGCCAGGCCGATTGGCAGGAACTCGCCGAGACCGTCGACCTCATCGTGCATCCCGCGGCGCTGGTCAACCACGTGCTGCCCTACGGCCAGCTCTTCGGCCCCAATGTGGTCGGCACCGCCGAGGTGATCCGCCTGGCGCTGACCACCACCCGCAAACCGGTCACCTACCTGTCCACCGTCGCGGTCGCCGCGCAGATCGATCCGGCCGTATTCACCGAGGACGGCGACATCCGCGAGATCAGCGCCGTGCGCGCGCTCGACGACGGGTACGCCAACGGCTACGGCAACAGCAAGTGGGCCGGTGAGGTGCTGCTGCGCGAGGCGCACGACCTGTGCGGGCTCCCGGTGGCGGTGTTCCGCTCGGACATGATCCTGGCGCACAGCGCCTTCGCCGGTCAGCTCAACCTGCCCGACATGTTCACCCGCCTGCTGCTCAGCGTGCTCGCCACCGGGCTGGCCCCGAAGTCGTTCTACGCCTTGGACTCCCACGGCAACCGCCGCCGCGCCCACTACGACGGCCTGCCCGCCGACTTCACCGCCGCCGCCATCACCACCCTGGGCGCGCGCGTCACCGAGGGCTTCGAAACCTACGACGTCCTCAACCCGCACGACGACGGCATCTCCCTCGACGAATTCGTCGACTGGCTCATCGAATCCGGCCACCCGATCGACCGTATCGAGGACTACGGCGACTGGTTCACCCGCTTCGACACCGCCCTGCGCAGCCTGCCCGAACAGCAGCGCACCGCCTCGGTCCAGCCGCTGCTGCACGCCTACCGGCGGCCCGGCCTGCCGATCCCCGGTTCGATCCTGCCCGCCAAACGCTTCCAGGCCGCCGTCCAGCACGCGAAACTCGGCCCGAACGGCGACATTCCGCACCTGACAAGGGAACTCATCGACAAATATGTCACGGACCTGCGCCTGCGCGGGCTGCTCTAACCTCGCGCGGCCTGCTCCGGTGCGGGCGAGGTCTGCGACTGCCCTTCGCTGAGGCGCAGGTAGCGCCCGAGCTGACCGGCCGCGTCGAGCCTGGCCAGGCTCGACGCGGTCAGCCGGTCACGCCAATCCGCGAGGGTGCGTGTCAGGGAGTCGGTGCCGCCCGCCGCCCGCACCTGCGCGACCACGGTGGCGATCCGGGCGAGCGGGTAGCCGCCGCGGCGCAGCAGGTGGGCGAGTTCGGCGTCGCGGCGGTCGTCGGCGGTGTAGCGCCGGTAGCCGGTTGCGGATTCCCTTGCGGGAAGCAGGATTCCGGTGCGCTCCCACTTGCGGAGGGTCGCGGCCGTCAGCCCGAGGTGGTGGGCGAGCTCGCCGATACTCCAGCCTTCGTCGGAAGTCGATGCGGTGCTGCCTGTTTCGCCGGTCAGATGGTGCACGGCCTTGCTGACCATGTCCAGGGTGTCGCGGTCTCGCAGGGATTGCTCGTGGCCGCGATCGATGAGCAGCAGGGCGGTGTCCAGATCGTCGGCGTGGACAGCCGTCATGATTCGTCCTGCTTTCGCGTACCCGTGGGCGCGTACCAGCGCGAGGTAGGCGTCGAGCGCTGCCGCGTGCGTCGCGGTGTAGATCCGATAGCCGCTGTCGGTGCGCGCGGCGGGCGGGAGGAATCCGGCGTCCTCGTAATTGCGCACGGCCTGAGCCGAGAGGCCGTGCGCACGGGCCAGGTCGGCGGGTCTCAGGTTGGACATCGGTTTGGGACTTTACCGGGTCGATGTTGACAGCGAACTGGGTGAATGCCGGACCAACTGCCAACCGACGTTTCAACGATACGATTCATGGACATGACTCAGGACATTCGAGACTTCGTCCCCGCCTCATGTGACCTGCTCGGCCTGGGAGAGCCGACACATCAGGAAGCCGCCTTCGCCCGGCTCCGCAACGAACTCTTCGCCCGGCTGGTCGAGCATGGCTTCCGCTCGATCGCCCTCGAGATCGACCGCGTCGCCGCGCTCACCGTCAACGACTATGTCCAAGGCGATCCGGGAGACCTCGAACAGGTCGTCCGCGCGGGCTTCTCCCACGAGTGGGGCGAACGCGAAGCCAACCGGGAGCTCGTCGCCTGGATCCGCGACCACAATCGGTGCCGCCCGCCGGAGGACCGCGTGACGTTCCACGGATTCGACGCTCCCACAGAGAATTACAGCGCCCCCAGCCCCCGCCCCTACCTCGAATTCGCCCGCGACTACCTGGGCCTCGACTACGACGTGGCAAGCCTCGCCGGCGACGACCACCGCTGGAGCCGCCAGGAAGCCGTCCTGGATCCGTCCATGTCGCCCGGCGCTACTCGGGAAGCGCGGCTGCTGCGCGACTTCGGCGCGGACATGCGCTTCGCCCTGCACAGTCAGGCGCCGCAGCTGATCGCCGAAACCTCACGCGCGCAGTGGTTCCGGGCGCTCACCCAGCTCACCGCCGGTCTGGGCCTGCTGCGCTACCACGCGCAATGCGCGAAACCGCTGCCCGCCGCCGTGCGGGTGACCCCGCTGCTCGCGATCCGCGACACCCTTATGGCGCACAACCTGCTCGCCATTCGCCGCCAGGAGTCTCGTCGCGGGCCGACCCTCGTCTTCTCCCACAATCTGCACCTGCAACGCGTCCAGAGCACCATGCCCCTGCCGGATCAGGACCACACCTGGTCCAGTGCGGGCGCGATCGTCGATGCCCTGGGCGACGTCGACTACACCTTCATCGCCGGAAGCCTCGGCCGCAGCGCCACTTTCGGCCTCGCCGCACCTGCCCCGGACACCTACGAGGGCGCACTCGACAGCCGCATCCCCACCTGGGGCCTGACCCCGGCCGACACCCTCACCACCGCCCACACCCGCACCGACGCCGTCCCCCACGGCCACTTCCCGCTGACCCCGGACCTGGTGGAACGCGCCGACGCCATCCTGCACATCAACGACGCCACCGCAGCACTCCAGCCCACCTCCTGAGCCGGGACCACCCGCACGGGACCTCCCGTGCGGGCGGGGTGCGCCGAAATCAGTGTCGTGGTGCGGCTTTCGCTGTCGGCGAGGCGATTTCGAGTCCGTGCTGGAGGGCGGCGACAGTGCTGTCGAGGATCTCGTAGAGCCCGCGCACCGACGGATCCGGTTGCGCCACCCAGTCGTCGAGTCCCACGCCGAAGGCCGCGAAGCAGGTGGCGGCGGCCAGTTTGGCTCGCAGATCGTTCTCGGGCAGTCCGCCGCGGCGGGCGAAGTTGCGGGCCAGGGCGTCGCGGCGGCCGAAGGTGCCGGTGAAGTTCTCCTGGCGCAGTTGGGGATTGGTGATCAGCACGAGGCGGGCGCGGCGGGCGGTGTCGGCCTGGCGGCGGCGCAGGTCGGCCTGAGTGGCGTCGAGCAGGAAGTCGCGCAGCGCGGCGCGCAGGGCGACGAAGACCGCCTCGCCCGGCGGTCGGCGGTCCAGGGCGGCGAGCAGGTGGGCCATCACGTCTTCCTCGTGGGCGAACACGACGGCCGTCTTGGAAGGAAAGTGGCGGTGGAAGGTGCGGCGCGAGACGTGGGCGGCGTCGGCGATCTCCTGGACGGTGGTCTGCTCGAAGCCGCGGTGTTCGAACAGCAGTAGCGCGGCGTCGATCAATTCGCCTCGTACCCTGGCCTTTTCCCGTTCCCGCAGCCCGGTCGGCGCCGTCATCCCGTCCTCTCGTTCCGTGTCGCACCACCCTGGTGTCTCAATGTGACACTTCACAGGATAGTCTGACCGAAGTGTCTCACTGTGACACCAACGCGAGACGAGTACGAGAGGACCCACCGATGACCCGACGCACCGTGATCACGCTGGTCTCGGCGGCACTGCTGGCCACCGGCCCGGTGACCGCCACCGCCCTGGCCGACCCGCCCGCCCGGACGGGCGAGGCCCCGGGTGCCGTGGTCGGCGACGAGGCGCTACCGGAGAACCTATGGATCGACGGCACGGGCTCGGCCCGCAAGCTCACCTATTGGACCCGTGACTCCTCCGATCAGCCCGCGCTGTCCACCGGCGTCGTGTTCACCCCCGCCGGCACCCCGCCGCCCGGCGGCTGGCCGGTGCTGTCGTGGGAGCACGGCACCGTCGGCATCGGCGACGCCTGCGCGCCCTCGGTGACGGGCCGCTCCGACCGCGACAACGGCTTCCTGGCCACCTGGTTGAAGCAGGGTTACGCCATCGTCGCCACCGACTACATCGGCCTGGGCACCCCCGGCGTGCACGCCTACCTCGACGGCCGCGCCGAAGCCCACGCCGCCATCGACATGGTCCGCGCCGCGCACGCCGTGGACGGCACCCTCGCCCAGAAGTGGGTGGCCATCGGCCAGTCCCAGGGCGGCGGCGCAACGGTTTTCACCGCCTCGCTCGCGACTTCCTATGCGCCCGAGCTGGATTACCGCGGCGCGGTCGCCACCGGCCCGGCCTCCAACATCGTCGACGCCGCCACCTTGATCGGCCCGAACACCCCGCCGATCGGTTCCTCGCACATCACCGCCTACGCCACCTACGTGCTCAACGGACTGAAGGCGGCCCGACCGGACTTCGATCTGGACAGCTACCTCACCCCGCTCGGCAAGCAACTCGTGACCGACGGGCAGACCCTGTGCTTCGCCGATATGGCCGACCGCGCCACCGGCGTCTCGCTCAACCAGCTGGTGTCGAAGCCGCTGTCCGAGGGCGACTTCGTGCCCGTCGCCCGCACGGTCATGGACGTGCCGCTGACCGGATACGACCGTCCGCTGTTCATCGGCCAGGGCACCAACGACACCGATGTGCCCGCGCCGCTGACCGCCAAGCTGGTGGCCGATATGGCCGCCGCCGGAACGCATCCCGAGGTGCACGTGTACCCGGGCAAGGATCACAGCGGCGCGATGATCGCCTCGCTGGCCGACAGCGTCCCGTTCGTGGCGCGCCTGTTCGCCTGATCCCCGAGACGTGAAAGGCCGAGTGGCGCACGGCCACTCGGCCTCGTCGAAGGTCGGGCCCGGCTCAGCCGATGGTGACCGTGGTGTCGATGAGTCCGAAGACTTCGCCCTGCGGTCCGGCCACGATGCCCATCCGCCCGAACGGGCTGTCGTCGGGTCCCATCATCACCGTCGCGCCCAGTTCCTTGGCCTTCTCCAGGGCGGTGTCGGTGCCCGCGACCTGGAACCAGGTCAGCCAGTAGGCGACACCCGGACCGGGCTGCCCGGTGGTGTCGGCGACGCCGCCCATGGGACGGCCGTCGGCGCCCGCGAAGGTGGAGTAGGTCATGGCCTCGCCGCCGATCTCCTCGAACGACCAGCCGAAGACCTGCTTGTAGAACTCCTGCGACGGCGCGTACGCGGTGGTGTGCAGATCGTTCCAGCAGTACGCGCCCGGCTCGTTGAAGATCCCGGCGCCGGTGTGCGCCTTGGGTTCCCAGACGCCGAAGGCCGCGCCGCCGGGATCGGCTCCGACGAACATGCGGCCCACGTCCATGACGTCGAAGGGCGGCATGAACACCATGCCGCCCGCCGCCTGCACCGCGCCCGCGACGGAGTCGGCGCTGTCGGCGGCGAAGTAGGTGGTCCACACCGAGGGCATCGGTCCCGGACCCATCTTGGGCCCGATGCCCGCGGCCGGTCGGCCGTCGAGCATGGCCATCAGATACCCGCCGGCCTCCGGCGGGCTGTCGAGCACGTCCCAGCCCAGCAGCTGGGAGTAGAAGTCCCGCGCGGCGGCGGGATCGTCGACGGAGCAGTCGACCCAACACGGAGTTCCTTGCGGCCAGGGCTTGTCGGTTGTGGGCATGGGATCCTCCCGAGAACGGTCGGTGTCGGCCTGTCGGAGGGCAGGCGCATGGTCAGCTAACCACGCTTCCCGGTTCGCCGGACTCGTAATACCGACCGGTCGTGAATTGATATTGAACCTTCGCCGACCACTCCCGGCCGGGCGTCGGGCACGTCCCCGATCGTGGTCAGGCGCGGTGCGGATACGCCCCGCCGTCGACCACGATCCGCTGCCCGGTGAGGTATCCGGCGGCGGGGGAGACCAGGAACGCCACCACGTCCGCGACCTCCTCCGGGCGGCAGACATGACCGAACGGCGAACTCGCGTCCAGGTCCGCGGCGCGGGCGACGGACCCGCCGCTGACGGCCTTGGCGAGCCGGTCGCCCATATCCGAGGCGACCAGACCCGGCGCGACGATATTGACGTGAATCCCGTTGGCGGACTCCTCTTTCGCGAGGGTGTGCGCCAGCGCCTCGAGCGCGGCCTTGGCCATGTTGTAGGGCGCGCCGTTGGCGCCCAGGCCGTGCGCGGCGACGCTGCTGATCATGATGATATCGCCGCGCGGACACCCGCGCATGCCCGGCAACACCAGCCCGGTCAGCCGATGCGGCCCGATGGCCTGGATGCGCAGCAGCCGTTCCACTTCGGCGGGATCGGTGTCGGCGACCGTGCGACCGCGGCTGGCGATGCCGCCATTGTGAACCAGGATGCTGATCGGCCCGAGTTCACCGCCGACCCGCTCGACCATGGCGGTCACCGCGTCCGCGTCGTCGACGGGCGCGTGCACGGCCAGTGCGGTGGCTCCGGCCGAACTCAGTTCCGCCACGGTCGCTTCGGCCGCTTTCTCGTCGCGTGCCCAGTTCACCGCCACCGCGGCCCCGCGCGCGGCCAGGGCGTGGCTGATGGCCCGCCCGATCCCGCGTCCGCCACCGGTCACCAATGCCACTCGTCCCGCCAATTCGCCTGTTGCTGTACTCATTCGGCCAACCTATGACACCGCCCACGTTTGCGTCGAAGAGTGTCGGCCGTTACAGTCCCCGCTTGGGTACGCAGTTGTTTCCAAATGACGTCATGGGGATGGGATGAGACTCAGGAAGATCCGGGGCCGCACGCTGGGCGCGCTCGCGTTGCTGGCCACCGCCGTCACGGTCGGGGCGCTGGTGCGGCCGCTGGCCACGGCCGAACCGGATGCCGGAGCGCTGGGCGCGGGCTGGACCGCCACCGCCGACGCGCCGCCGCTGTATCCGGGCGTGCACATCGACTGGGATGTGCCGATCACCATGAGCGACGGCACCGTCCTGAAGGCCAACGTCTATCGGCCCATGGACGCCGAGGGACACATCGTGGACACCCCGCTGCCGACCATCGTGAACCTCACCCCGTACACGAAACTCGTGTCGATGATCGCGGATTCGGCCCTCTCGATCCCCGGACTGTCGGACACGCTCTCGGGCTTCCTGCAAGGCTTCGACCTCTCCGGCGTCGGTCTCGGCGGCCTCTCCGACCTGGTCAAGACGCTGCCGGGCGGCGCGGGCCGGGTCTTCACCGCCGACCGCAAGCTGATCCAGTCCGGCTACACCCAGGTCGTCGCCGACGTGCGCGGCACCGGATTCTCCGAGGGTGTCTGGCAGGTCTTCCAGGAGCGCGAGCAGCGCGACAGCGTCGAGGTCATCGACTGGGCCGCGCGACAGCCGTGGTCGGACGGCAAGGTCGGCATGTCCGGCATCTCGTACTCGGCGATCAATCAGGTGCAGGCCGCCGAACAGCAACCGGCCGCGCTGAAGGCGATCTTCCCGGTGGAACCCGGCAGCGACCTGGTGCGTGATGTGCTGGCCACCGGTGGCGCGCTCGGATTCGGTTTCATTCCACCGTGGTTGCTCGGCGTGGACAGCCTGAAACTCATCCCGGACCTGACCGCGCTCGTCTCCGGCGGCTTCGACTTCCAGTGGCTGGCCGACCGGTTGCAGAGCCCATTGACCTTCTTCGACTACATCATTCAGGCACTCACCGTGCCCAGCATCGCGGATATCCCGGACAACCTGAAGGCGTTGCTCGAACCCGACAGCTCGTTGCGCTCGGGCTGGCTCGGCCATCCCGACCGGGTGCGGGTGCCGACCCTGGTCTACGGCGGCTGGCACGACATCTTCACCTACTCCGAGCCGCGCATCTACAACGCGATCCCATTGCCGCCCGGGCAGAAACAGCTGATCATGGGCGACACTTACCACGCCGATCCCGGCAGCGGCTTCGGTGTCGCGGGCGCGCCGCCGCGGCTGGACGTGCTGCAGCGCGCCTGGTTCGACAAGTGGCTCAAGGGAATCGACAACGGCATCGACGGCTACGGCCCGGTGACGCTGTTCCAGCAGGGCGACGCGTGGACCACTGCCGGTGAATTCCCGCGCCCCGACGTCGATTACCGGCGGATGTATCTGTCGGGCGTGCCCAGCGGCACCGCCGCCAGCGTGTACGACGGCAGCTTGAGCGCGGAACCGGCTGGGCCGCAACGGCTCACGGTCGGTCCGGGCGTCATGAGCCTGTGCTCGCGGGACGCGGCGCAGATCACCGCCGGGGTGACGGCCGTCCTCGACGCCTGTGCCAAGGACGCGCGGCCGATGGAACTCAACGGCCTGACCTTCACCGGTCAGCCGGTGGCCGCGCCGACGCTCATCTCGGGCCCGGTGAGCCTGCACCTGAACACGGTGCTCGACGCCACCGACGGCTACTGGTCGGCCACCCTCAACGACGTCGCCCCCGACGGCCGCTCCACGGTGCTGACCTCCGGGCAGCTGACGGCGTCGCTGCGAAAAGTGGACGAGGACAAGGCGTCCCGCTCCCCGAACGGTGATTACACCGACCCGTACCCGCTGCTGACCCTGGCCGATCGGCAGCCGCTGGTGCCGGGGCAGCCGACCACCGTGGATCTGGGCCTGACGGCCACGGACGCGGTGTTGCAGCCGGGACACCGCCTGCGGATCGACGTGTTCGCGTTCAACTTCCCGCGCGGACTGCCGCTGCGGCCGCTGCTGAACGAAAGTCAGCTGCTGCCACAGCATCTCGATCTCGATCCGAACGCGCCCAGCTGGGTGAACGTGCCGATCGGCGGCACGCCGGGCTGGTAGTCCGTTGCCCGGCGGACTCCGGACCGGTCGAGAAGAAGGCCCTGTCGTCGGCGTTGACGGCAGGGCCTTCCCTCTGGATCTCGCGCGCTAGTCGAGCGCGCCCACCACGTCCTCGAAGGTGTCGCGGGCCAGTAGGTCGGCGTAGAAGCCGTTGCGCTCCACGAGTTCCCGGTGGGTGCCGCGTTCCACCACCCGGCCGTGATCCAGCACCACGATCTGGTCGGCGTCGCGAATCGTGGACAGCCGGTGCGCGATGGTGATGGTGGTCCGGTTGGCCGACAGCGCGTCGATGGCCGCCTGCACTTCTCGCTCGGTGCGGGTGTCCAGGGCGCTGGTCGCCTCGTCGAGCACCATGATCGGCGGATTGCGCAGGATGGCGCGGGCCACCGCCAGCCGCTGCTTCTCACCGCCGGAGAAGCGGTAGCCGCGTTCCCCGACCTTGGTGTCGTAGCCCTCGGGCAGGCTCATGATGTGGTCGTGGATCTGCGCCGCGCGGGCCGCCTCGTGCAATTCCGCGTCCGTCGCTTCGGGTTTGGCGAAGCGCAGGTTGTCGGCGACCGAGGCGTGGAACAGGTAGGTCTCCTGCGAGACCACGCCGACGGCGCTGGACAGGTCGGCGAAGGACAGGTCCCGCACATCGACGCCGTCGACGGCGACCCGCCCCGAGGTGACGTCGTAGAGCCGGGCCACCAGGTAGCCGAGAGTCGTCTTGCCCGAACCGGTTTCGCCGACGATGGCCAGGCTGGTCCCGGCGGGGACGTCGATGTCGATGTCGCGCAGCACGTCCCGGTCGGCGTCGTAGGCGAAGCCGACATGCTCGAACCGCACCGACCCCGACACCGGCTCCGGCAGCGCGACCGGCTTGCGCGGCTCGGTGATATCCGGTCGCAGATCCAGGTATTCGAAGATCCGTCCGAACAGGGCCAGCGAGCTCTGGATGTCCACACCGGTGGACAGCAGCATGACGGTCGGCCGCAGCAGCCCGCTCTGCAAGGTCGTGAACGCGACCAGGGTGCCGATCGACACCATGGGATGCCCGGAGGCGACGGTCATTCCGGCCGCCCAGTAGATCACCGCGGGCATGGCCGCCATGACGATCGAGATCGTCGACTGCCGCCACCGCCCGGCCATGCTGGAGCGGATCTCCAGATCGACCAGCCCGCGCGATTCGCGGGTGAAGTCGTCGACCAGCGCCGGTGCGCGACCCATGGTGCGCGACAACAGGATTCCGCTGACCGACAGCGATTCCTCCACGATGGCCGACATGCCCGCCAGCTTGCGCTGCTTCTCGCCGGTGATGCGGCGACGTTCGGAGCCGACCTTGCGGCTGATCCACACGAACAGCGGCAGCATCAGCAGCGAGACCAGGGTGAGCCGCCAGTCCAGCGCGAACATGGCGATGACCGAGGCCACGACGGAGGTGAAGTTGGAGACCAGCGAGGTGAGGGTCGAGGTGACCGTCGACTGCATGCCGCCGATGTCGTTGGCGATGCGCGACTGCACCTCGCCGGTGCGGGTGGTGGTGAAGAACGCCAGCGGCATCGATTGCAGCCGCGCGTACACCGCCGAGCGCAGATCGTGCATGACGTTCTGCCCGACGGCGGTCGAGATATAGGTCTGCAGCACGCCGAAGACGCTGTTGAGCGCGGCCACCGCGATCATGCCCGCGGCCAGCAGGGTCAGCAGTCCGGTGCGACCGTGCGGCAGGGCGTCGTCGATGATCCCGCGCAGCAGGAACGGGGAAGCCAGCCCGGCCAGCGAGGCCAGTCCGACCAGCGCGCCGACCAGGGCCAGGCGTCCGCGATAGGGATGGAAGAGCCGGACGATCCGGCCGAGTTCTGTCTGTGTGACCACAGTGTCCGTGGTTGAAGCCATAGCGCCTCCTTTCGAACGGAGTCATGCGCTGTAACTGAGTCTGGCTCATAATTGTTCCCGGGACAATGAGTTATGCTCTAGATCATGCCGAGCAGCCAACCGGACGACCCGCGCATCGACGCGAACCCCAGTCCCGGCGACGACCTTCACCCCGGCGGCGCGGTCGCTCGCCCCGGCGGGGACGACGACTTGGCCGACCTCTTCTTTCGTGCCACCAAACGCCTGCGCCGCACCCAGTCCGCCCGCCTGGCCCCCCTCGGCCTCACCCCCGCCCAGGCCCGCGCCCTGCGCATCATCGGCCGCTTCGACGAACACGCCGACGAACCCCTGCGCATGTCCGCCCTGGCCGAACACCTCGGCATCGTCCCCCGCTCCGCCACCACCGTCGTCGACGCGCTGGTCACCGCCGGACTCGTTGCGCGCGAGACGGATCCGGCCAACCGCCGTGCCACCCTGGTCACCCCGACCCCGGCGGGCCGCAAGGTCCTGGCCGACATGTCCCAGGCCCGCCGCGACGCCGCCGGCGAGATGTTCGCCGCCCTCTCACCCGAGCAACGCCACGCCCTGCGCGACCTACTGGCCGCCCTGGTGGGCGACGACCCGATCCGGCCCGTCTGACGGGTTCGCTGCCGACGGGAGCTCGCGGATCGACGGTGTCGCGGTCGCGAGCGAGTAGCAGGCCGGGTCGGCGCGAGTGCGCGGGGTGGTCGGGCCGGGTTGTCCGGGGCCGGGAGTACGGTCGGGGGCGCTTGTTCGATCCGATGTTCGACTCGACCCGGTAAGGAAGCGATATGCCACGGGAGTTGGCCGATCTGCCGTTCGCACGATTTCTGGAGCCGCGCGAGGAGATCGAGAGTGCGGGGGCGTACGACTGCGCGCACTTCGACGGTCTCTCGCTCGACGATCCGCAGGTGCGCGGGGTGACGTTCACGGAGTGCGCGGTCTCGGCGACCACGGTCACCGGGGGCTTCTTCCGGTATTCGCGGTTCAACGACGTGTGGCTGGGCAGCACCCGCTGGATTCGCACCGATCTGTCCGAAACCAGTTGGATGGACGCGGAATTCGTGCTCGCGGCGCTGTCCGGAGTGGAGGCGTTCGGGTCGACGCTGCGGCGGGTCAGCTTCCACAACTGCAAGTTCGATTCGGTGAACCTGCGTGGCGCGGTGCTCAACGAGGTGAAGTTCGTGGACTGTGTGCTGCGCGATCTGGACGTCACCGACGCCAAGCTGACGTCGGTGAGTTTCCCCGGCTCGGAGATCACCGGGCTGACGCTGCGCAATGCCAAGTTGAAGAACGTCGACCTGCGCGAGGCGCGTTCGCTCGGCATCACCGGTGGCGTGGAATCGCTCTCGGGCGCGGTGATCACCAATATGCAACTGCTGGATCTGGCCCCCGTCTTCGCCCACACCTTCGGAATCACGGTCAAGGACCTCTAGTCCGTAGCGCTAGTGAACTGACTCGAGTTACGCTGCTCACATGACGGACTGGCAGCCCACGGCATGCATCCTGTGCGAGTGCAATTGCGGCATCCAGGTGCTGCTCGGGCCGGACGGCCGATCCTTCGAGAAGATCCGCGGTGACAAGCTGCACCCGGCGTCGGAGGGCTACACCTGCAACAAGGCCCTGCAACTGGATCGCTACCAGAACGGGCACACCGGCCGGCTGACCTCCCCGCTGCGGCGGCGTAAGGACGGCAGCTTCGAGGAAATCGATTGGGACACCGCGATTTCCGAGGTCTCGGCACGGCTGCTGGAACTCGGCCACCACTTCGGCGGGGAGTCGATCTTCTATTACGGCGGCGGCGGTCAGGGCAATCACCTCGGCGGCGCGTACGCCCCGGCGACCCTGGCGGCCTACGGCATCAAATACCGATCGAGCGCGCTGGCGCAGGAGAAGACCGGCGACTTCTGGGTGGGCGCGCGGATGGCCGGTCACCCGATGCGCGCCGACGTCGAGCACGCCGAGGTGGCGTTCTTCATCGGCAAGAATCCCTATCAGTCGCACGGCTTTCCGCGGGCCCGCACGGTGTTGAAGGAGATCGCCAAGGATCCCGCCCGGTCCATGATCGTGCTCGACCCGGTCCGCACCGAGACCGCGGAACTGGCGGACTTCCACCTCCAGCTGCGCCCCGGCACCGACGTGTACCTGCTGTCGGCGATGGCCGCGATCCTGGTGCGCGACAACCTGATCGACGAGGAGTGGCTGGCCGAGCACGCCACCGGCCTGGATGCCGTGCTCCCGGTGCTGCGCGCGGTGCCGATCGAAAAGTACTGCGCCATCGCCGATGTCGACCTGGACCTGGTCACCGCCGCCACGCACCGGCTGGCGCGGGCCGCCTCGGTGGCCGCGCTCGAGGACCTGGGCGTGCAGATGAACCGGTACTCGACGGTGGTGAGCTACGTCGAGAAGCTGGTGTGGGTGCTGACCGGCAATGTCGGAAAGCCCGGCACCCAATACGCTTTCACCGGCCTGACCAATCTCGGCCACGATCGCGGGCACCCGGCGGGCGAGGGACCCAAGAGTCCCGTGGTCGGCGCGCACATCGTGAGCGGCCTGGTGCCGTGCAATGTGATCAGCGAGGAGATCCTCACCGATCACCCCGCCCGGTATCGCGGCATGATCGTGGAGAGCGCGAATCCCGCGCACTCCCTGGCGGATTCGGCACGCATGCGTGAGGCCCTCGAGGCGCTGGACCTGGTGGTGGTGATCGACGTCGCCATGACCGAGACCGCGCGGCTGGCCGACTACGTGCTGCCCGCACCCACCCAGTTCGAGAAGTACGAGGCCACATTCTTCAACTTCGACTTCCCCCGCAACATCTTCCACCTGCGCCACCCGGTGCTGCCCGCGCCGGAAGGGGTGCTGCCCGAGCCCGAGATCCACGCCCGCCTGGCCGAGGCCGCCGGGGTGGTCGGCGAGGCCGACTACGCACCGCTGCGGGCCGCGCTCGCGCAGGGCCGTGAAGCTTTCGCCATGGCGTTCCTGGGTGTGCTCGGCGATCCGGTCCGTTCGAAACTCGCTCCCGTGCTGCTGTATCGCACGCTCGGTGAGACGCTCCCCGACGGTGCGGCCGCGGCGGCGCTGCTGTGGGCGGCGGCCTACAACATGGTGCGCAAATTCCCGGCCAGCGTCGAACGTGCCGGGTACGGCACCGGTCTGGCGGCGGGGGAGCGGCTGTTCGAGGCCATCCTCACCGGCAAACACGGCGTCGTCATCTCCGAGGACGATTACGCCGAGACCTGGAACCGGCTGCGTGACAAGGTGATCCGCCTGGAGATCCCGGAACTCCTGGACGTCATCGCCACCCTGCCCGACGCCCCGGACGAGGGCGGCGACTGGCCGTTCATCCTCTCGGCCGGTGAGCGGCGCGCCTTCACCGCCAACACCATCTTCCGGGATCCGGCCTGGCGCAAGCGGGATGCGGCCGGGACCCTGCGGATCAGCACCTCCGACGCCGACCGCCTGGGCCTCGCCGCCGGGGACCTGGTCCAGGTCACCACCCGCCGCGGCTCCGCGCGGGTGCCGGTGGAACCCACCGACCGCATGCGGCCCGGTCACCTGTCGCTGCCCAACGGCTTCGGCCTGTCCGTCGAGGATGCCGCGGGCACCCGCGTCACCACCGGCGCGGCCCCGAACGAGTTGACGTCCTTCGACTCCCGCGACGAATGGGTCGGCACCCCCTGGCACAAATACGTCCCCGCCCGCCTGGATACCGTGACCGCATGAAACGAACGAGTTTCGCGAACTGGCCGTGCACCGTGGCCCGCACGGTCGACCTGCTGGGCGACTGGTGGACGCCACTGATCCTGCGCGAAGCGTTCTACGGCGCGAAGCGTTTCGACGACTTCGAAGCCACCCTGGGGCTGAGCCGCAATATCCTCGCCCAGCGCCTGACCCGTCTGGTGGACGCCGGTCTACTGACCAAGGTCCCCTACCAGGACCGCCCGGTCCGCCACGAATACCGGCTCACCGAGCAAGGCCGCGACTTCTTCCCGGTCATCGCGGCCATGATGGCCTGGGGCGACCGCTACCTCGCCCCCGACACCGGCAAGCCGGTCGTCCTGCACCACACCACCTGCGACCACGACACCCACGCCGAGATCGTCTGCGCCCACTGCCGCGAACCGCTGCGCCACGAGGACATCTCGGCCCGGCTGGGACCCGGCTTCCCGCCTCGGCTCCGCGAATCCGCCATGGCGACAGGACGTTTCGGCGAATAACGCCGAATTACCGCTCTTCCAAACGGAATTCCTCGATCGCGGTCGAGAGGGCCGTGCCGTTCACCTCGAGGAAGAGGTGGCGGTCGGTGACCGAGAGGGTCAGGTCGTTGCGGCGGTCGAAGGCGGCCGCGCCGGTGGCGATGAAATCGCGGTCGAAGGCGTAGAGCGGGATGTCGGCGGCGCGGTGGATGCGCTTGGCCGGGAGCTGGGCCAGGACTTTCGCCGGGTCGCGATGGGTGTAGATGGCGACGCGGTCGGCGAGCTTGCTGGCGCGGTGGATGCGGTCGGCGTCGGGAGCGCCGACATCGATCCAGGACACCAGGCGGGTGGTGAGATCGCGGACCATGACCGGCGGCTCGTCGGCCGAGGACACGCCGCCGTCGCTGAAGGCGATGCCTTCGGTGTACTCCAGGCAGTAGGCGAGGATCCGGGTGAGCATGTATTCGGCGGTCTCGGAGGGGTGCCGCGCGACCCGGAGCTCGAGTTCTTCGTAGACATTGCGGTCTACGTCCGCCAGATGGACGGCGACGGTGTGGATGGTCGAGTTCAGGGCCATAAGGATGGGAGCTTATCGGGGTCGGGCAGACTGACAGGACCATGCCCGTCAGCCGCCGCCGCCTCGTCTCCGCGATCATGGCCACCGCCTGCCTCGTCGCGGTCGCCGGTTGCGCCGGTAAATCCGAGACGCCACCGGAGCAGCCTTCCTATTCCGGCCCCGCACAACAGCTGATCACGGTGATCGCGGACTCGGCCACCGCCACCTCCGCGACGCTGACCGCCTGGCGCCGCGACGACACCGGATCCGCAACGACGTGGGTGCGCGAGATCGGCCCTTACCGTGCCGATGTCGGCGCGCAGGGCATCGGCCCGACCAGTGAGACGGCGACCCGATCCCCGGCCGGAATCTGGCCTCTCACAGAGGCTTTCGGTATCGCCGCCGACAACGGCACCCGCCTGCCGTATCGGCGGGTGACGGATTCCGACTGGTGGGTCTCGGATGTGGACTCCCGGTACTACAACACCCACTACTCCTGCGCGCCCGGCACCTGCCCGTTCAACGAGGCCGCCGGTGAGGACCTGGGCACGGCCGGTCCGGCCTACGACCACGCCGTGGTCATCGACTACAACCGCTCGCCGGTGGTCCGGGGTGCGGGTTCGGCGTATTTCCTGCACGTCGGCGACGGGAATCCCACCGCGGGCTGCGTCGCCCTGCCGGGCGGCGAATTGGACCAGGTCATGCGCTGGCTGGACCCCGCGCGCGGCCCGGTCATCGATATCGCGGTGCGCGATCGATCGCACTGACGCGACGTCGAAATCGCTTGTGCCTGTTCTCACAATGTCGCAAATGCGCCCCAGGTGAGACGTGCAAGACAGGGCAATTCGACTGATGTGCGCGAGCTATCGATCCGCATATCCGGAAACCGTAGATGTTTCGCTGAACTAAGGTCCGGGTATTCGACCTAGTCGAACACGATCACCGTTACGCGGTGATTGTCCGCTGGACGTATCGGGGCGTCCGCCGGACGAAAGGATAGGGATTAATGGCCGCGAGCCTGATGATCGTGGGGGATGACGACCGGGTCCCCACCGCCTTGCGAGAGGCGATGGAACTGGAGGGCTACGACGTCGACGCGGCGAGTGCCGCGGAGGTGGCGCTGGAGCGCCTGCGGGTGCAGGGCGCACCGGATGTGATGATCGTGGACCTGCTGGTCGGCGAGATGGACGCCTTCACCTGTATTCGTGAGGTGCGCCGTGGGCACGAGGTGCCGATCCTGGTGGTCAGCGGCACCGAGGACACCCACGACGTGGTCGCCGCCCTGGAAGCGGGCGCGGACGATTTCGTGACCATGCCGTTCGAGACCAAGGAGATCAGCGCCCGCATCCGGGCGCTGCGCCGCCGCCCGCACCTGGGCGCGCTGCCGGAGGACCCGGTCGCCGAACCGCCCGCCGAGATCCTGCTCGACACCGATGATCATGGCCCGCTGGTGCTTTCGCCCGACGGCGGCGTGGTGCGCCGTGGTGACGACACGGTTCCGTTGACCATCACCGAGTTTCGGCTGCTGTGTGAACTGGCCGCCAATCCGGGGCGCGTGCTGAGCCGCACCTCGCTGCTCGAACGTGCCTGGGACGAAGGCTTCTTCGGCGATGAGCGGCTGGTGGACGTGCACGTGCGCCGACTGCGCACGAAGATCGAGACCGATCCCTCCGAACCGCGCATCGTGGTCACCGTGCGCGGTCTGGGATATCGCCTCGACATGCCGAAATAGGCGTACTTCCGCAGCTTTTACGGTGCGAAGTCATGGGATCGTCATGAGATCGCAATGAGTTCGCACGGTAGACCACAAAGTTTCACAGTCAGGCTGAGGGAGTCATGCAGATCCCAATCAGCAAATTTGACGCGATATCCCAGCAAACCCTCGACAATCGAACCGTGCACCTCCGGGAACCCGGGCTCGCCGACGGTGCGCACATGTGGCGCATCGCCGACGACTCGCAGGTGCTCGACACCAATTCCGGTTATGCCTACCTGCTGTGGTGCCGGGACTTCTCCGACACCTCGCTGGTGGTCGAAATCGACGGTGAGGTCGGCGGTTTCGTCATCGGCTACACCCGCCCCGCCTGGCCGCACACGCTGTTCGTGTGGCAGGTGGCCGTCGATCACGCCCACCGCGGGCAGGGCCTGGGTGTGGCGATGCTCGACGCACTGCTGGAAAGCTGTGCGGCCCAAGGCGTCACGCAGCTCGAAACCACGATTTCTCCGGACAATCCGGCCTCGGTCGCCATGTTCTCGGCCCTGGCCCGCCGGCGCGGCGCGGCACTGACCCGCACCCCGCTGTTCACGGCGGACCAGTTTCCGGGCGGGCATCAGCCCGAGGACCTCTACCGCATCGCACCGGTCACCCCTCAGGAGGTATGGCGATGACTATCCCCGACATGACGGTTTTCGCGGAACTCGAGTCGAATGTGCGCGGCTACTGCCGTTCCTGGCCGACCGTGTTCGACACCGCGTCCGGCGCCTGGCTGCGGGACGAAACCGGCCGGGAATACCTGGATTTCTTCGCGGGCGCGGGCGCGCTCAACTACGGCCACAACAATCCGGTGCTCAAGCAGGCGTTGCTGGACTACATCGCCGGTGACGGTCTCACCCACGGCCTGGACATGTCCACCGTCGCCAAGCGCGAACTGCTGGAATCGTTGCGCGAGCGCGTCTTCCGGCCGCGCGGCCTCGACTACAAGGTGCAGTTCCCCGGACCCACCGGTGCGAACGCGGTGGAGGCGGCCCTCAAACTGGCCCGCAAGGCCAC
>NZ_JBSGBY010000068.1:0-20991 GCF_053601505.1 Nocardia sp. NPDC004722 | reverse complement strand
GTCTTCTCGGTCTGCGCGCAGTTGGCCGCGTAGTCCTCGAACGTCTTCTGGAAGGCTTCGGCCTGGCCCAGGGATTCCTTGAGCGGATCCATACATGCGGTCGCCGGACGGGCCTTCGGGATTGGCCACGAAGCGTTCCGCGGTCAGGCCCGAGCGGCCGAAGTAGCCGCGTGCCAGCTGCGGTCCGGCGACGTACAGTTCGCCGACCACGCCGGTCGGCACCGGGCGCAGATCCTCGTCCAGCACCAGCAGTTCGACATCGTCGCCGGGGCTGCCGATCGGGATGCTGTCGACGTCCTCGGCGGTGACCTCGTGCGAGGTGGCCAGCACGGTGGACTCGGTCGGGCCGTACACGTCGAACAGGGTCGCGCCGCTGACGCTGCGGAAGTCAGCGGCGATTCCGACGGGGACGGTCTCGCCACCGGTGAGCAGGTAGCGCAGGGAGTCGGGCATGTCCTCCCCGGTGCGCAGCAGCTCGCCCACCAGGGCCGCCAGCATCGAGGTCACGAAGAAGGCCGCGGTGACCTCGGAGTCACGGATCACCCGCACCAGGTAGGCCGGATCCAGGTGACCGTCGGGCGCGGTGATGACCAGGCGGGCCCCGGTCTGCAAGGGCCAGAAGATCTCCCACACCGAGGCGTCGAAGGTGGTCGAGGTCTTGAACAGGACCGCGTCCTGCTCGTTGAGCCGGAACTGCCGCTGCTGCCAGCGAAGGAACGTGATGACCGCGCGGTGCGGGATCGCGACGCCCTTGGGGCGGCCGGTGGAACCGGAGGTGAAGATGACGTAGGCGAGGTTGTCGGGGCCGGGCTGCACCAGCTCCGGATCCTCGGCCGGGGACAGCGGCTGCGGCTGATCCAGGCCGTATTCACGTGCGGTGCGCTCGAATTCGTCGATGCGCAGCACCGGGACCTCGGTGTCGAGGGCCATCTGATCGGCGGTGGTGGTGAGCACCACGGCGGGCTTGGCCACCTCGAGCACGTAGGCGATGCGCTCGGCCGGGTGATCCGGATCGATCGGCACGTACGCGCCGCCCGCCTCGAGGATCGCGAACATGCCGACCAGCAGCTCGAAGGAGCGCCGCGCCGCCAGCCCCACCAGCACGTCGGGGCCGACGCCCAGCCCGCGCAGGTGCTTCGCGAGAACCGTGACGCGCCCGGCGAATTCGGCGTAGGTGAGGGTCGCGCCCTCGAATTCCATGGCCACCGCGTCGGGCGTGCGCGCGACCTGTGCCCGGAACTGGGTGGCCAGCGTTTCGACCGGGGCCAGTTTCGGGTCGAGTACTTCGGAGGCCGCGAGCACCGCGTCGTCGACGAGCGCCTCCAAAGTGGCGGTGAGGCCGCCTTCCTCGCCGTTCATCAGGCCGGGCAGTTGTCCGGAGACCACGACCTGCATGAGGGCTTCGGGCTCGAGCGCGCCACCCATGGCCTCGCCGAGCATGGCGGTCTCGGTCGCCAGCGCGCCGTAGGAGACGGTGTCTCCCGCGTAGCGCAGGGCGATGCGGTCGGGTTCCAAATCGGCCACGACGGCGATCAGGCAAGGTAGGTCGCCCACGCCGTAGGCGCGGCGCAATGCCGTGACCCGGCCGGTTCGGCTGGTGGCGATCGACTCTGCGTAGTGCATCAGAGGGTTCCTTCCGACGTGCTTTCCGAGCGAAGGATCAGGGCCTGCGCGTCCGCGCTGAGCGTGCTCAGGGCCTGTGTGAGTCCGACCGCGCCGAGGGCGGCCAGAATGCCGGGCACCAGTCCGGCGAGGGCCACGTTCACGAGCGCTTCCGGCTTGGCGGCAGCGCCCATGGCACGGGCGGTGACGGAGATCTTCTCGGCGAGATCCCGGTAGGTGACGGTGTGGGCACCGTGGGTGAGGGCGAGGCCCTCGGGGGCGATCGCCGCCGCGGCGGCGATCAGGGTGGGCAGATCCGTGGCGGTGGCCGTGGGCTGCTGCGGCGCGGCCGGACGGCGACCCCGCTCGGCCTCGGTGCGAATGTCGATGGCGCGCACCGCGGCCGACGGATCGGCGAGCACGGTGTCGAGCACCAACAGCAGGCGCTGGGCCAGCAGGCGCACCGACTCGGCACCGAAAATGTCGGTGGCGTAATCGAATCGCATGTCCAGACCCACCACGCGGCCGGTCTGATCGTGGCGTTCGACGCCGGTGAGCTGGAGATCGAACTTGGCCTCGGACAGCTCCGGCTCGAGCGCCTCGACGGTCAGACCCGGCAGCGCCACCGAGGTCTGGGCCAGGTTCTGGAAGGCGAAGGCCACCTGGAACAGCGGGTTGACCGACGCCGAGCGAGCCCGGCCGGTGGCGGCCAGCACGGCCTCCACCACGCGCTCGAAAGGCGCGTCGGCGTGGGCGAAGGCCGCCAGATCGCGGTCGCGCACCTGCCGCAGCAGCTCGGTGAAGGCCAGCTTGCCGTCCACCTCGGTGCGCAGCACCACGGTGTTGACGAACATGCCGATCAGGTCGTCCAGCGCGCGTTCGCCGCGACCGGCGAGGGGGACGCCGATCGTGATGTCGCGCTGGCCCGACAGTTTGGCCAGCAGGACGGCGAAGGCGGCGTGCACAACGCCGAACAGGGTGGCGTTGTGCTCGCGGGCGAGGACGGCCAGGCGCTCGACGGTCTCGTCGGGCACCGCGAACTCGACCTTGGCGCCCAGCATTTCGCGGCGGGCGGGGCGGGGGCGGTCGGTGGGCAGCGCCAATTGCTCGGGTGCGGTGGACAGTTCGTTCACCCAGAAGGCCAGCTGCCGGGACAGCAGGCTGTCGGGATCCGTATCGGAGCCGAGGGCTGCGCGCTGCCAGGCGGCGTAGTCGCCGTACTGGATCTCGAGCGGCGTCCAGGCGGGTGCGATGGCTGCCAGACGAGAGGTGTAGGCCAGCACCAGGTCCCGGGTCATGGGCTGCATGGAGAAGCCATCGGCGCTGATGTGGTGCAGGACCACCAGCAGCACGTGGTCGGCGGGGGCCAGTTCGAACAGGGCCACGCGGACCGGCGGTGCGGCCGTGACATCGAAACCGGCGGTGGCGGTTTCGAGCAGGCGGGCCGGAAGATCGCTCTCCGACACCGGGATCGCGGTGAGCTCACCGTCGAGGTCGCCCAGGTCCAGCACGACCTGCACGGGCTCGCCGTCGATCTCCGGGTAGCGGGTGCGCAGGATCTCGTGGCGGGCCAGCACATCCCGCAGTGCGGCGGTCAGTGCGGCCTTGTCCAGGTCGCCGGACAGCCGGATGGCGGCGGGCACGTTGTAGGCCCCGGATTCCGGGTGCAGGCGGTTGAGCACCCACATGCGCTGCTGGGCCAGCGACAGCGGGGCCGGTCCCTCGCCGGTGCGCCGGGTGAGGGCGGGCATCAGGTCGCCGCGGTCGGCGGTGGCGATCCAGGCAGCCAGGCCAGCCACGGTCGGGGATTCGAACAGGGCCGAGACCGGCACCCGCACACCGAGATCCGAGCCCAGGCGGGCGGTCAGGCGGGTCGCCATGAGCGAATTGCCGCCCAGCGCAAAGAAATCGGTGTCCAGGCCGATGGCGATGCCGGTGCCGATGACCTCGGCGAAACCGGCAGCTACCGACCGTTCGAGTGCGGTCTCCGGTTCGCGGTGGGCGGCCACCGTGAACTCCGGCTCGGGCAGGCGGGCCCGGTCGACCTTGCCATTGGCGTTGAGCGGCAGGGTCTCCAGCACCATGAGGGCGGCGGGGACCATGTACCGGGGCAGCTCGGTGACCAGCGCGGCGCGCAGGGTGGTGACGCTCTCGGCGCGAGCCTCGTCGGCGAGGCCGGGGATCGCGACGTAGGCCACCAGACGTCCGGCGTGCGCGACCGCGACGGCCGCCTGCACTCCCGGCTGGCGGCGCAGGGCCGTCTCCACCTCGCCGAGCTCGATGCGGAAGCCGCCGATCTTGACCTGGAAGTCGGCGCGGTCGAGGTACTCGAGGGTGCCGTCGGCGCGCCAGCGCACGATGTCGCCGGTGCGGTACATGCGGCCCCCGGCAATGGGATCGGCGATGAAACGGTCGGCGGTCAGCGCCGGGCGACCGTGGTAGCCGCGCGCCAGCTGCGCGCCGGAGAGGTACAGCTCGCCGGGCACGCCGATCGGGACCGGCGAGAGACGGGCGTCGAGCACGTAGACGCGGCTGTTCCAGACCGGCGCGCCGATCGGGACGCTGTGCCGGTGCTGTTCGCGGACCTCGTGGGCGGTGATCGAGACCGCCGCCTCGGTGGGGCCGTAGAGATTGAACAGCTGTGCGCCGGTGGCGTTCCGATCCAGGAACTCGGTGGCGGTCGCGGCGGGCAGCGCCTCGCCGATGGCCAGCACCGCGCGCACCGAGGCGGGCAGCGGGCCGGTCGCCAGCAGCATGCCCAGCAGGGACGGCACCGGGTGCAGGACGGTGACGGCGTGCGTGTCGATCAGGGCGCGCAGGCGGTCCGGATCGCGTTCGTCGCCCGGGGCCGAGACGACCAGGCTGCCGCCGGTGGTCAGCGCCGACCAGAACTCCCACACCGACAGGTCGAAGGTGGCGGGGGTCTTGAGCAGCGCGCGGTCGGCCGGGGAGAGGTCGAAAGTGTCACGCAGCCAGCACAACTGGTTGACGATGGCCGCGTGCGGGACCGTCACGCCCTTGGGCAGGCCGGTGGAGCCCGAGGTGAAGATGATGTAGGCGGGATGCTGCGGGCGCAGGGGGCGCACGCGGTCGGCGTCGGTGATGGGTGCCGCGGAGGATCCGGTGTGGCCGTCCACTTCGAGCACCGGGACATCGGTGGTGAAGCCGAGGCCGTCGGCCGTCGTCGTGAGAACCACTGCCGGAGCGGCGGTCTCGACGATGTAGGCAATGCGGTCGGCCGGGTGGTCCGGGTCGATCGGCACGTACGCGCCGCCCGCCTTGACCACCGCGTACATGCCGACCACCAGATCGATGCCGCGGCGCATGGCCAGCACCACAGCGGTCTCGGGTCCGACTCCGAGGCCGATGAGGGTGCGGGCCAGGCGGTTGACCCGGGCATCGAATTCCGCGTAGGTGAGCGAGGTTTCGCCGTCCTGCAGCGCGACCGCGTCCGGCGTCGCCGAGACCTGGTCGTCCACCAGATCGGCCAGCGTGGCGGGCGCGACCGGATGCGCGGTGGCGTTCCAGTCGTTCAGCATGCGCCGGCGCAGGCCCGCGCCCAGCAGGTCGATATCGCCGATCGGCATATCCGGCTGTGCCGCGACGCCTTCCAGCAGGCGGGCCAGGGCGGCGACGAAGCGCTGCGCGGTGGCGTCGGTGAACAGGTCGGTGGCGTAGCCGAGGGTCAGGGCCAGCCCGGCGGGCGCGCCGGACTCGGCGTAGTCGTCCACCGCGAACAGGTGCAGGTCGAATTGCGCGACATGGGTGTCGAATTCGATCTCCGACACGGTCAGGCCGGGCAGTTCCAGGGTGGCCCGCTCCTGGTTCTGGAACGACAGGCCGACCTGCATGAGCGGGTGGCGGGCGGTCGAGCGCTCCGGGTTGAGCACCTCCACCAGCCGCTCGAAGGGCACGTCGGCGTGCGAGAAGGCCGCGATGTCGCCGGTTCGGACCCGGCCCAGCAGGGCGGTGAACGGTTCGGCGGCGTCGGTGCGGGTGCGCAGCACCAGGGTGTTGACGAACATGCCGATCACGTCGTCGAGGGCGCGGTCGCCGCGGCCCGCGATCGGCGTGCCGACGGCGATGTCGTCGGTGCCGGTGATCCGCGACAGCAGGGCGGTGTAGGCGGCGTGCACGACCATGAACAGGGTCGCGCCGTGCGCGCGGCCCAGCTCGGTGAGGCGGGCGTGCAGTCCGGCGTCCAGCGGCAGCCGAATGTAGTTGCCGTGCAGGCTCTGCCGGGCCGGGCGCGGGTGATCGGTGGGCAGGTCGAGCTGGTCGGGCAGGCCGGCCAGGGTGGTGCGCCAGTAGTCGAGCTGGGTGGCGGCCACCGAGTCGGCGTCGTCCTCCGCGCCGAGCAGGGCGTGCTGCCACAGGGCGTAGTCGGCGTACTGCACGGTCAGCGGCTGCCACATCGGCGCGGTGTTCGCCAGGCGGGCGTGGTAGGCCAGCATGAGGTCGCGCACCAGCGGGACCACGGAGGAGCCGTCGGCCGAAATGTGGTGCAGCACACCGGCGAGCACGTAGTCGGCGTCGGCGACCTTCAGCAGTTCCACCCGGATCGGGACCTCGGCGGTGACGTCGAAGGTGGTGGTGAGGATCTCGCGGACCCGGTCGGGCAGGTCGGCCTCGGTGGCCTCGGTGACGGCCAGGCCCGAGAATGCCTGTGCGGCAGGCAGAATCACCTGGGCCGCGCCCTCCGGGGTTTCCGGGTAGACGGTGCGGAGCGTCTCGTGGCGTTCCAGCACGTCGGCGAAGGCCCCGGCCAGGGCCTCGACATCCAGCTCCCCCGCCAGCCGCAGCGCGATCGGCACGTTGTAGGCGGTGGATTCGCGGTCGAAGCGGTTGATGAACCACATGCGCTGCTGCGCCGGGGACAGCGGCAGCCGCTCCGGACGCTCGGCGGCGACCAGGGCGGGGCGCTGGGATTCGCCGGTGCCCTCGGCGATCCGGGCGGCCAGGGCCGCCACGGTCGGGGCCTCGAACAGCGCGCGCACGCCCACGGTGGTCTCGAAGACCGCGCCGAGGCGGGCGACGGCCTTCGTCGCGACCAGGGAGCTGCCGCCCAGGGCGAAGAAATCGTCGTCCGCGCCGACCTTTTCGACACCGAGCAGTTCCGCGAAGACGCCCGCGACCAGTTCCTCGGCCACGGTGGCCGGGCGGCGGTAGGCGCTGCCCTCGAAGACGGGGGCGGGCAGGGCCTTGTAGTCCAGCTTGCCGTTGACGGTCATCGGCATGGCGTCCAGCACCATGAAGGCGGCGGGAATCATGTAGGCGGCGAGGCGGCCGGTGATGGCCGCCCGCACCGAATCCACGTCCAGGGCGTCGGTTTCGCCGACCAGGTAGGCGACCAGGTGCTCCCCGTGCACCACCGCGACGGCCCGGCGGACCGCGGGATGCTCGGCCAGCACCGCCTCGATCTCGCCCAGCTCGATGCGGTAGCCGCGCAGCTTCACCTGGGAGTCGTTGCGGCCCAGATAATCCACGTTGCCGTCGGTGGTCCAGCGGACCAGGTCGCCGGTGCGGTACATGCGCTCGCCGGGAGCCCAGGGGCAGGCCACGAAGCGCGCCGCGGTGAGATCGGCGCGGCCGCGGTAGCCGCGGGCCAGCTGACCGCCCGCCACGTACAGTTCGCCGATCACGCCGACGGGCACCGGGCGCAGCCGGTCGTCGAGCACCCATTCGCGCAGGCCGTCGAGCGGCGTGCCGATGGTGACGTGATCCGAAACGCTCAGCGGCGCGGTGGCGTTCACCACGACGGTGGCCTCGGTGGGGCCGTAGGCGTCGACCAGGATGCGTCCGGCCTCGGCCCAGCGGCGCACCAACTCGGCCGGGACGGCCTCGCCGCCGGTGGCGGCCGAGAGCACGTCCGGGACCTCGGCGGGATCGATGGTGCCCAGTGCGGACGGGGTCATGACCAGGTGAGTAACCCGGTGTGCCCGAATCAGTTCCGCGAGCTCGGGTCCGACGGCGGACTCCGGCGGAGCCACCACGAGGGTGGCGGCGGTGTCGAGGGCCAGCACCAGTTCGCCCACGGAGATGTCGAACGAGGGCGAGGAGGCGTGCAGGACGCGCGCGGTCTGCGAGCTGCGGTAGCGCTTGGTCTGCGCACCGGCCAGGCCGGGCAGGCCCAGGTGCGACACCAGGACGCCCTTGGGGACGCCGGTCGAGCCGGAGGTGTAGATGGCGTAGGCCACGTGGGTGGCGTGCAGCGGCCGGACGCGGTCGGCATCACGGATCGGCCGGTCGCCGAATTCCGCGGCGGTGCTGCGGAAGTCGAAGTCGTCGACGGTGAGCCATTCGATCGAGTCCGGCAGGCCGGACTGGGCCGCCGCGATCGTGAGGCCCAGGGCCGCACCGGAATCGGTGACCATGTAGGCGATGCGGTCGCTCGGGTGCGCGGGATCGACCGGCACCCAGCCCGCACCCGCCTTGGTGATCGACCAGACCGCCAGCACCGAGCTCAGCGAGCGCGGCATCGCGACCGCGACCAGATCCTCCGGGCCGAGACCGCGGGCGATCAGCAAGCGCGCCAAGCGGTTCGACACGGCGTCGAGCTCGCGGTAGGTGAGCTCCCGGTCCCCGTCGATCAGCGCGACGTGGTCCGGCTGCGCGGCCACGGCGGCGGCCATCAGGTCCGGCAGGGTGCGGCCGGTCTCGATCGCGTCGCCGGAACGGGTGGTCAGATCCAGGTATTCGGCGTCCGACAGCAGCGGGACGGCCTGCACCTCGACGGCCGGGTCGGCCACCACGGCCGCCAGCACCCGCTCGAAGCGCTCGGCCAGCGCCGCGATGCTCGCCGCATCGAAAAGGTCGGTGGCGTAGGTGATGTCGACGGTGAGTCCGTCCGCCGCGCCGTCGGCGTCGAGCGCCTCGGCGACGGTGAACTGGAGATCGAACTTGGCCACCGCGATGTCGATGGGCTCCGGGGCGACCCGCAGGCCGGGCAGTTCCAGCGCGGGCAGCTCGTAGTTCTGGAACGACAGCGCCACCTGGTAGAGCGGGTGGCGGCCCTGGGAGCGGGCCGGGGCCAGCACCTCGACGAGGCGCTCGAAGGGGACGTCCGGGTGCGAGAGGGCCTCGATGTCGTCCTCGCGCACCGTCTTCAGGACGGTGTCGAATCCGGCGCCCGGATCCACCTGGGTGCGCAGCACCAGGGTGTTGACGAACATGCCGACCAGGCCGTCGAGGGCCTGCTCACCGCGCCCGGCCACCGGGGAGCCGACGGCGATATCGGTGCTGCCCGACAGCCGCGACAGCAGCACGGCCAGTGCGGCGTGCACGGTGCTGAACAGGGTGGCGTCGTGGGCACGGGCCAGCTCGCGCAGTCCGGCGTGCACCTCGGCGTCGATCACGGTGCGGAATTCGGCTCCGCGCTGCGACGAGACGGCCGGGCGCGGGCGGTCGGCGGGCAGCTCGAGCTGCTCGGGCAGCCCGGCGAGGCGCTTCGTCCAGAACTCCAGCTGGCGGTGGCCGAGCGAGGCCGGATCGGTGTCGTCACCGTGGCGGTTCGCCTGCCACAGCGTGTAGTCGGCGTACTGCACGGCCAGCGGCTGCCACGCGGGCTCCGCGCCGTCGCGGCGGGCCTGGTAGGCGAGCATGAAATCGGTGGCCAGCGGGCCGAGCGAGACGCCATCGGCGCTGATGTGGTGGACCACCAGGGCCATCACGTGCTCGGTGTCGGAGACGCTGAAAAGCGCCACCCGCAAAGGGGTTTCGACGGTCAGGTCGAAGCCGCGGGAGATCAGGTCGATGACCCGGGCGGGGATCTCGTCGGCGGTGCGGCGTTCGAGGACCAGTTCGGTGTCGCCCGTCGGCAGGATCCGCTGTTCGGGGCCCTGCGGGCCGTCGGGGTAGACGGTGCGCAGGGTTTCGTGGCGGGCCACCACATCCCGCAGCGCGGCCTGAAGTGCGGCCGTGTCCAGCTCACCGGTGACGCCCAGCACCAGCGGGATATTGTCCGCCGCGCTGCCGGGGCCGTCGCCGTGGAAGCGGTTGAGGAACCAGATGCGCTGCTGGGCGGCCGAGAGCGGGATGCGCTCGGGGCGCGGCTGCGCGGCCAGCGGGGCGACACCGCTACCGGTACGGGTCTCCGCCAGGGCCGCGAGCGCGGCGACCGTGGGAGCGTCGAACAATTCGCGCACCGACAGCTCGGCGTTCAGCGCTCCGCCGACGCGGGCCACGACCCGGGCCGCCAGCAGTGAGCTGCCGCCGAGGGAGAAGAAGTCGTCGTTCGCGCCGACCTGCTCGACGCCGAGCAGCTCCGCGAACACCTCGGCCACGACCTGCTCGGCGGCGGTCTCCGGCGCGCGGTAGACGGCCGTCTCGAAGACGGGGGCGGGCAGGGCGGCGCGGTCGAGCTTGCCGGAAGCGTTGACCGGGAAGGCATCCAGCACCACGAAGGCGGCCGGGACCATGTAGCCCGGCAGGGCGCTGCCCAGCGCGGCCTTGACCGCGTCGGGGTCGATGACGGTACCGGGCTCACGCACCAGGTAGGCGGCCAGTTGATCGCCCGCGTGCGCGTCCGAGCGCACCACCACGACCGCCTGATCGACGCCCGGCTGCGAAAGCAGCGCGGCCTCGATCTCGCCCAGCTCGATGCGCAGACCGCGCAACTTCACCTGGAAGTCGGTGCGGCCCAGGTAGTTCAGCTCACCGTCGGCGGTCCAGGTGACCAGGTCACCCGTGCGGTACATGCGCTCGCCCGCGCTGAACGGGTTGGCCACGAAGCGATCCGCCGACAGGTCCGGGCGGCCCAGGTAACCACGGGCCAGCTGATCGCCCGCCAGGTAGAGCTCACCCGCGACACCCGGGGCGACCGGGTGCAGACGCGCGTCGAGCACATAGGTTTCGGTGTTCCAGACCGGGCGGCCCATCGGCACGAACGCGGTATCGGCGTCGGTGACCTCGTGATAGGTGACCTCCACGGCCGCCTCGGTGGGGCCGTACAGGTTGTGCAGGCGCGCGCCGGTCAGCTCGCGCAGCTTGCGGGCGGTTCCGGTCGGCAGGCCCTCGCCGGAGGCGAAGACGTGGCGCAGGCCGGTGCAGTTCGCGGCGGCGGGCTCGGTCACGAAGACGGCCATCATGGACGGCACGAAGTGCGCGTGGGTGATACCCGCGCGAATGATCAACTCGGCGAGGTACTTCGGGTCGCGGTGCCCATCGGGGGCGGCGACCACCAGCCGCGCGCCGATCTGCAAGGGCCAGAACAGCTCCCACACCGACACGTCGAAGGTGAACGGGGTCTTCTGCATGACCACGTCGGCGGGGGTCAGGCCGTATCGGGCCTGACCCCACACCAGGCGGTTCACCACGGCAGCATGCGAAACCGCCACGCCTTTGGGGCGGCCGGTGGAGCCGGAGGTGAAGATCACATAGCAGGCGTTCGAATCCCGCAGCGGCGCACGGCGATCCGCGTCGGTCAGCGGACCGGCGGCGTAGCCGTCGAGCGCCAGGGTGTCGATGTGCAGGACCGGGATGTCGCGGGCGGTGGTGAAACCGTCGCGGGCGGTGGTGAGGATGGCCACGGGGCCCGAGGCGTCGAGCACGTAGTCGGCGCGCTGCGCGGGCTGATCCGGATCCACCGGCACGTACGCGCCGCCGGCGGCGAGGATGGCGTACATGCCCACCAGCAGATCGGTGGAGCGCCGGATGGCCAGTGCCACGCGGGATTCCGGGCCGACGCCGGACTCGACCAGCTTGCGGGCCAGGCGGTGTACCCGGTCGGCGAACTCGCCGTAGGACAGGGTGGCGCCCTCGAACTCGAGCGCGGGCGCGTCCGGGCAGGCCAGCGCCCGCTGGTCGAACAGGGAGACCAGGGTGGCGGGGGCGACCGGGTGGGCGGTGGCGTTCCAGTCGGTCAGGACCCGGGCGCGCTCGGCCTCCGTGAGCAGCTCGATATCGCCGACCGGGCGGTCCGGGGTCGCGGTGACGGCGGCCAGCACCAGATCCAGGCGACGCGCGAAGGCGGCGATGGTGGATTCGTCGAAAAGGTCGGTGGCGTAGGTGAATACGGCGTCGAGAGCGCCCTGGTTCTCGGTCAGCGACAGTTGCAGGTCGAACTTGGCGATGCCGGGATCCAGCTCGATTCGCGAGGCCGTCAGGCCGTCCAGCTCGAATTCGGCCTGCGTGGTGTTCTGCAAGTCCAGGGCCACCTGGAACAGCGGGTGGCGGGCCTGCGAGCGCAGCGGGCTGAGCACCTCGACCAGGCGCTCGAACGGCACGTCGGCGTGCGCGAAGGCACGCAGATCGGCCTCGCGGACCTGGGCCAGCAGCTCCCGGAAGGAGCGCTGCGGAGCGACCTCGGTGCGCAGCACCAGGGTGTTGACGAACATGCCGACCAGGTCGTCCAGGGCCTGCTCGCCGCGGCCGGCGACCACGGAGCCGATCGAAATGTCCTCGGTGCCCGAGAGTTTCGCGAGCAGGGTGGCGAAGGCGGCGTGCAGCGCCATGAACAGGGTGGCGCGATCGCCCTCCGCGAGCTCGCGCAGCGCCGCGTGGCGGTCGGCGGAGATCGCGAAGCGGTACTGCGCGCCCCGGCGGGTCGCCACCGCCGGGCGGGGACGGTCGGCGGGAAGCTCCAAAGTCTCCGGCTGACCGGACAATTCGGCACGCCAGAAGCGAATCTGGGTGGCCAGCAGGGATTCCGGATCGCTCTCGGCCCCGAGCAGTTCGCGCTGCCACAGGGCGTAGTCGGCGTACTGCACGGGCAGCGGGGTCCAGGACGGCCGCTCGCCGCCGCGACGGGAGACGTAGGCCAGCATCAGATCCCGGGTCAGCGGGGCGATGGACCAGCCGTCGGCGGCGATGTGGTGCACGGCCAGCACGAGCACGTGGGTCTCGGGCTCGACCCGCAGCAGGGTCAGCCGGGCGGGGACGCGCTCGTCCACCGCGAACGGCAGCACCGCCAGTTCGAAGATGCGGGTCGTCAGATCGGCGGCGGGGACATCCTCGGAAAGCAGTGCCACACCGGAGGATTCGACGTCCAGCACCAGCTGGCGGCCGACGCCGTCCACGGCCGGGTACACCGTGCGCAGGGTCTCGTGCCTGCTCACCACGTCGGCGACCGCGGCCGCCAGCGCCGCGGCGTCCAGCGGACCGTCCAGGCGGATGGCCGCGACCAGGTTGTCGGCGATGGAGGCGCTGTCGAAGCGGTTGAGGAACCACATGCGCTGCTGCGCGTAGGACAGCGGCACCACCTCGGGGCGCTCCCCCGCGACCAGCGGGATCCGGCTGCCGGATCCGGCCAGTTCGCCCAGGCGCGCCGCCAGTTCCGCGACACCGGCGGCCTCGAACAGCAGGCGCACCGGCACCTGGGTGTCCAGGGCCGCGCCCAGTCGCGCCACCACCTGGGTGGCGATCAGCGAGTTGCCGCCCAGTTCGAAGAAGTCGTCGTCCGCGCCGACCGGCGCGGCGTCGGCGGCCAGGCCCAGCACCTCGGCGAAGACCTCGGCCACCAGCAGCTCGATCGGCGTTGCGGGAGCGCGGAATTCGCGGGCGGCGAAGACCGGCGCGGGCAGCGCGCGGTAGTCGAGCTTGCCGTTGACGGTCATCGGCAGGGCGTCCAGGACCAGGAAGGCCGCCGGAATCATGTACGCCGCCAGGCGGCCCGCGAGCGCGGCCTTCACCTCGGCCACGTCGAGCTTGCCCGCGGCGGGCACCAGGTAGGCGACCAGCTGGTCACCGCGCGCGGCATCGGAGTGCAGGGTGACCACCGCGCGGCGCACGCCCGGCAGGGCGGCCAGCGCGGCCTCGATCTCGCCGAGTTCGATGCGGAAGCCGCGCAGCTTCACCTGGGTGTCGTTGCGGCCCAGGTATTCCACGTCGCCGTCGACGGTCCAGCGCACCAGGTCGCCGGTGCGGTACATGCGTTCACCGGGAGCCCACGGGCAGGCCACGAACCGAGCGGCGGTGAGGGCGGAACGGTCCCGGTAGCCCCGGGTCACCGGCAGACCCGCCACGTACAGTTCGCCGACCGCGCCGACCGGCACCGGGCGCAGGCGGGAATCGAGGATCCACTCCCGCGCACCCGGCACCAGACGACCGATGGTGACCGGTCGGTCCGCATCCAGTGCGCCGGTGATGTTCACGACCACGGTGGCCTCGGTGGGGCCGTAGGCATTGACGAACTCGCGCCCGGCGTCGGCCCAGCGCCGGACCAGCTCCGGCGCGAACGCCTCGCCGCCGACCGCGACGTGGGCCAGGCTCGGCACATCCGCGGGATCGATGGTGCTGATGCCCGACGGCGTCATGAAGACGTGGGTAACCCGCTGGGTGCGAATGACTTCGGCGAGCTCCGCGCCGATGTGCGCGCCGGTGGGCGCGACCACCAGGGTCGCCGCGCTGCGCAGGGCCAGCAGCAGCTCGCCCACCGAGACGTCGAAGGAGGAGCTGGTGACGTGCAGGACGCGAGCGTCGGCGGTGCCGGAGAAGCGTTCGTACTGAGCCTCGGACAGACCGGCCAGTCCGGAGTGGGTGACCACCACGCCCTTGGGCAGGCCGGTCGAGCCGGAGGTGTAGATCGAGTAGACGGCATTGCTCGCGCGCAGCGGGCGCACCCGGTCCGCGTCGGCGATCGGCGCGGACTCGAAATCCGCGCACTGATCGATGAATCCGGGCTCGTCGAGCCGCAGCCAGGGCAGCGCGCCCGGCAGGGCGGCGCTGACGGCGTCCACGGTCAGGCCGAGCACCGCGCCCGCGTCGCGCACGATGTAGGCGATCCGCTCGGCGGGGAACGCCGGATCCACCGGCACCCAGCCGGCACCGGTCTTGGCGATGGCCCAGACGGCCACGATGTACTCGATCGAACGCGGCAGGCTGACGGCGACCAGGTCCTCGGGGCCGAGGCCGCGCGCGATCAGCAAGCGCGCCAAGCGATTAGACGTGGCGTCCAGTTCGTTGTAGCTGTAGCCGACCTCACCCTCGACCAGCGCGAGCCGGGCCGGAGCGGCCGCGACCGCCGCCGCCATCAGCTCGGGCAGCAGGCGGACGGTGTCCACCGGACCGCCGGAACGGGTTGTCAGATCGGTGTATTCGGCCTCCGACAGCAGCGGAAGCGCGTCCACCAGCACCGCGGGATCGGTGGTGACGGCCTCGAGCAGACGCACGAAACGGCGCGCGAAGACCTCGATGGTGGCGGAATCGAACAGATCCGACGCGAATTCGAACTCCGCGTGGATCCCCGCCGGTGCCGGACCTTCCCCGGGACCGGCACCGGCGAAGCTTTCGGTGACCGCGACCGAGAGGTCGAATTTGGTCACTCCGGTATCCAGCGTACCTGCCGTGGCAAGCAATCCGGGCAGTTCGAGGCTGATGTCTCCGGTGGCGGTGAACGACAGCAGCACCTGGAACAGCGGATGCCGTGCGGCCGACCGGGGCGGATTGAGGACCTCGACGAGCTGCTCGAACGGCACGTCGGCGTGCGCGAACGCGGCCAGATCGGCCTCGCGGACCCGGCGCGCGAGCTCGCCGAAACGCAGTCCGCCGTCGATCTCGGTGCGCAGCGGCAGGGTGTTGACGAACATGCCGATCAGCTCGTCGAGTTCGCGCGCGCCGCGGCCGCCGACGGGCGTGCCGATCACGATGTCGGACTGGCCCGACAGCCGCGACAGCAGCACCGCCAGGGCGGTGTGCAGGAACATGAAGGTCGAAACACCCTCGCCGCGAGCCGTTTCCGAAATGCGTGCGTGCAACTCGGCGGGCAGCTCGATGGCCAGCTTCTCGCCCCGGCCGGACGCGATCGCCGGACGCGGACGGTCGGCGGGCAGCTCCAGCAGATCCGGCGCGCCCGCGAGGGTGGCGCGCCAGAACTCCAGCTGCCGCGACAGCAGCGAGCCGGCGTCGTCGGCCGCGCCGAGGCGATCACGCTGCCAGAGTGTGTAATCGGCGTACTGGACCGCCAGCGGCTGCCAGGCCGGGGCCGCGCCCGCGGTGCGGGCCAGGTAGGCGGTGATCAGGTCGCGCGCCAGGATCGGGAGCGAGAGCCCGTCGGCGGCGATGTGGTGCAGCACGATGGCGATGGCGTAGTCGGGGACATCCAGATCGGCGGCGTCCACGACGACCGGACCGCCCAGTCCGCAATCCGTGGCGACGGCGCCGGTGACGGTGAACATCCGTGCACGGAACGGGATCTCGTGCTCCAGGTCGAAACCGGCGGCCGCGAAGGTGCGCAGCCGCGCGTCCAGCTCCTCGGCGTCGACCGTCTCCCGCAGCACCGGAACCTCGGCCACCTCCGCGGCCAGCACCTGCTGGCTGGCGAAACCCGCTGCGGTGGAAGGGAAGACGGTGCGCAGCACCTCGTGCCGCTCCAGCACGTCGGTCAGCGCGGCCGCCATGGCCGCCTCGTCGGCCTCGCCGCGCAGGCGCACCACGAACGGCATGTTGTAGCTCGCGCTCGCGGTGTCGAAGCGGTTGAGGAACCAGATGCGCTGCTGCGCCGGGGACAACGGCAGCGGCTCCGGGCGCTCGCGGCGCACCAGCTCGAGCGAAATGCCCTCGCTCGCGTCCTCGTTCAGGAACTGGGCGTCGATCACGGTGGCCAGCTCGGAGACGCTGGTGGCGCCGAACATCTCGCGCACGGTCAGGCGGCAGCCCAGCTCGGCGTTCAGGCGCGCGGCCACCTGCGTGGCGACCAGGCTGTTGCCGCCCAGGGCGAAGAAGTCATCGGCCCGGCCGACCTCGGTCGCGTCCAGCACCTCGGCGAATACGCGGGCCACCGCCCGCTCGGTCACGGTCGCGGGGGCCTCGTAGCGGACGGTCACCCGCTCCGGCTCGGGCAGCGCGGCGCGATCCAGCTTGCCGGAGGCATTGACCGGCAGGGCGTCCAGCACCACGTACGCGCTCGGCAGCATGTAGGACGGCAACGCCCGCCCGGCCGCGGCCTTGAGCCGGGTGACATCCAGGTCGGCGGGCGCGACCACATAGGCGACCAGCTGGTCCTCGCGCACGACGACCACCGCGCGGGTGACGTCCTCGACATCGGCCAGCACGGTCTCGATCTCGCCCAGCTCGATGCGCAGACCGCGCACCTTCACCTGGAAATCGGTGCGGCCCAGGTACTCCAGCTCACCGTTGTCGGTCCACTGCACCAGATCACCGGTGCGGTACATGAGTTCGGCGCCGGCGGCGAACGGGTCGGCCACGAAACGCTCGGCCGTCAGGCCCGGACGCGTCACGTAGCCCCGGGCGAGCTGTACCCCCGACAGATACAGCTCACCCGGGGTTCCCACGGGGACCGGCCGCAGACGTGCGTCGAGCACGTACAGCCGGGTATTGAACACCGGCGCGCCAATGGGCACGGACACGGTGTCCGCGGCGGTCACCTCGTGATAGGTGACCTCGACCGCAGCTTCGGTAGGACCGTAGAGATTGTGCAGCGCGACGCCGGTCAGCGCGCGCAGCCGCTGGGCGGCCGAACCCGGCAACGCCTCACCGGAGGTGAAGACCAGGCGCAGGCGCGCATTCGCGTCGAGCTCCGGATCGCGCTCCAGCTCGGCGAGGTAGGCCTCCAGCATGGACGGCACGAAATGCGCTGTGGTGACGCCGTATTCGGCGATCACGGAACGCAGATAGGCGGGATCGCGGTGACCGTCGGGCTGCGCCAGCACCAGGGTCGCGCCGATCTGGAGCGGGAAGAACAGCTCCGGCACCGACACGTCGAAGGTGACCGGGGTCTTCTGCAACAGCACATCGGCCGCGGACAGGTCGTAGGTCTCCCGCATCCACACCAGACGGTTCACGATGGCGGCGTGCGACACCATCACGCCCTTGGGGCGGCCGGTGGAGCCCGAGGTGAACAGGGCGTAGGCGGTGTTGGCGGGGCGCAGCGGGGCCGCGCGCTCGGCATCGGTCACCGGCGACGCGGCGTACCCGGAAAGGAATTCGCCGAGGGTGTCGAGATCCAGTGTGGGGACATCGGTTTCGGGGCGGTCGGCCGAGGTGGCCAGCACCAGGGCGGGCGAGGCCGTCTTGAGGATGTGCGCGGTGCGCTCGGCCGGGTGGTCCGGATCCAGCGGCACGTACGCGCCGCCCGCGGCCTGCACGGCGTACACCGCGACCATCAGCTCCGGGGAACGCCGCAGGTGCAGCGCCACCAGCGACTCCGGGCCGACACCGAGGGAAATCAGATGGCGGGCAAGACGATTCACCCGCTCCGCGAAGGCCGCGTAGTTGAGGTCCCGATCCGGCTCACCGGCGAACCGGATCGCCGTCGCCTCCGGCGTGCGGGCCGCCTGGGCCTCGAACATCGACACCAGCGTCGCCGCCGGGTCCACCGGGAAGACGGTGTCGTTCCACAGCCGCAGCACCACATCGCGTTCCAGCTCGGTGCAGACGTCCACGTCCGCGATCCGGTCGTCGGCCTCCAGCCCGACCAGCCGCTCCAGAAAATTCACGAAACGCCGGTAGTGCCGGATGTTCTCGGCGCTGGTGTACAGGTTCGGATTGACCTCGAGCTCGAGCTGGATGCGCTCGTTCTCCCCGTAGAACAGATTGAGGCTCATGTCCTCGATCGGGCTGGTGGACAGCAGGTGCAGCCGCGCCTTGATGTCCCCGAACTCCAGCTGCGGGTGGAACAGCATGATGTTGACCATCGGGCCGAACAGCGCGCGCGAGGACGCGCCGCCCGACAGCTCGGCGTCACGGTGGATGTCCTCGTGGCGGTAGCGCTGATGGCGCAGCGCACCCGAGATCTCCAGCCGCGCCGAGGTCAGCAGCTCGGCCCAGGTGGTGTTGTCGCGCACCGGAAGTCGCATCGGCACGATATTGGAGAGCATGCCCGTGGAGCGGCGCATGACCGCGGTGGTGCGCGCCGTCACCGGCAGGCTCAGCACCGCCTCGTCCTTGCCGGTGAGCCGCGCCATGTACGCGGCGAACGCCGCCACGATCACCCCGGGCAGGCCCGAATCGTGCTGCGCGCCAACTTCTTCGACACGACGGCGGAGTTCCTCGTGCAGCGGCGCGCCGTAGCGCATATTGCCCGCGCGCGGCGGCGCGGACCGGCCCTTGAGGGTGGTGCCGCCCTCGAGCCCCGCGGTGCGCTGGGCCCAGTGCGCGCGATCGGCCTCGAAGCGGGTGCTCTCGCGGTAGGCGAATTCGGATTCGACCAGCTCCTTGAGCGTGCCGACCCGCACCGACTCCGGTTCGAGCCCGCGCTGCAGGGCGGTGTAGCGCTTCGCCGACCACTGCATGGTGTTCATGGCGGCGTAGCCGTCGCCGACGATGTGGTGGCCGATCACGAACCAGAACCAGCGCTGGTCGGCGACGCGAATCAGGGTGGGCGCGAACAGCAGATCGATGTCGGTGAGCACGTCGGCCGGGCGCACCACCTGCGCGTTCATCCAGTCATGGGCTGCCGCAACGGGATCCGGCTCGGAGCGCAGATCCAGCAGCGTGGTGTTGTGGCCCGCGGTCGGGTCGATGTACTGGAAGGGCTGCCCGTCGATCTCGGTGAAACGCAGCTGCGAGGAGCGCCACATCGGCACGCCGTCCTGGGACACCCGCAATAGCAGATCGACATCGAAATCCCCTTGGATGTCGACGTATTGGGCCATGGTGAGAGGCACCTCGGGTGTCAGCAGCTGGGCGTACCAGACGCCGAGCTGCGCGGGCCCGAGCGGGAACGGCGCTGAGATATCCGACGGCGGAACTTCACTCGGTCCGAGACCACTCGAGTCCGTACCCTGCACCAGAGCCTCCCTTGTCATGGCGAATTGCTATGTCGACCAACGTTTTCGGGCATCGCGAAATAGACCTGCGTACGCACCGCTGACGTGGGCGCACCAGGACGCGAAAGGTCGCACTGCCCTTGGTGATTCGACGAATGCGCGGGGGTATCACTGGCATGACCCAGCCGCGCTGTTCCAACTAGTGCTCGAAGCGGCCGGGCCTACTGGCTCGCCGGCCGGGATGCGATTGCCTCCGGGTCATCGCATCCGGATTGTCCTGCTGCCGATCTCCTCCAACTGTCACCTGCATCACATGGGATGCCGTTCATGCATGCGAACACTAGGCGTTTACACAATAAAAAGGAACTTTTTCCCGAAAAAAAGTTGGACAAGCGTCTAGTTGACCGGCGGGCTCTCGCGCTGCGGGCCCTGAATGTGGGTACGACCACATGACTGACCGAAGGTGTGACTGACCACACTTTCGGATGTGGAGACTATGAGTCGAAACGTTGCATCTGCGTTGCATCAGCGCCCAGGCGCCGATCCAGCACGCGAATCTTGGCCTCGATCTGCGCATACAGCGGAGACTCACGATCAACGGTGGCACGGTAGGCGGCCCACGCGGCCGCATCGTCACGCCCCTCGGCACCCGAAGTCCACCGACTCAGTACCGAAGCGTCGCCGGAACGTAATACGGCCGTGCGCAGGCGCACTCGCAACTCATCGCGAATGTCTATAACTCCCGGCGCATTCGACCGCGGCAGCACCGGGCCCGCGTACAGCCGCACCGCGGCATCCACATCCCCGGAATCCAGGGCGGCGCGCAGCGCCTCCACATCCGTGGCGATCGGGACCCGCAAACGATAGGGGCGCGAACCGAACACATTCGAGCCGACCACCGAGCGCAGCCGCGACATGGCGGCGCGAATCGTGGCGTTGTCCAAATCGGCGTCGTCGAGCAGCAGGGCGAGGTGATCGGCCGACAGGCCCTCGGTGTGCTCGGCCAGCAGCAGCAGGATCTCGGCGTGCCGCTGCGACAAGGGAATTCGCTCGCCGTCACGGATCAGCACGGGGCGACGCGCGCCCAGCGCCTCGAGCCGCAGCAGCGCGCCGGCCGGTGCCGCGGCGGGATCGAGCAGGTGCAACCGCAACTCGGCCTCGGCCGCGCTGACCGTGGCCCGGATGAGCGTGAGCGCCTCGGGCGCGGCGACGCTGGGCCCGCCGGTGATGTCGATCGCGCCGATGATCTGCCCGGTGCCCGGATCGTGCACGGGTGCGGCCGAACAACTCCACTCGTGCACGACGCGGCTGAAGTGCTCGGCCGCGAAGATCTGCACCGGGTGATCGAGTGCCAGCGCGGTGCCCGGGGCATTGGTGCCGACGCGATCCTCGCTCCAGTTCGCGCCCTCGGTGAACCCGATCCGGTCCGCGCGGGCCTTGACCTTCGGATCGCCCTCCACCCACAGCAGCCGCCCCGCCGCGTCACTGATCGCGACCACCAGCCCGGCGTCGGCGGCGTCCTCGACGAGCAGCTTGCCGACCACCGGCCGGATCACCGAGATCGGTTGCGCCGCACGGTAATCGCGCAGCTCCCGGAGATCGATCTCCACGGCCGGGTCGCAGCCGTCCGGATCGATGCCGCTGCCGCGGCTGCGTCGCCAGGAGTCCAGCACCACCGATCGCACCGGCCACCGGAAGCCGCGCCCGGGGTTGTCGAAGACGGATC
>NZ_JBSGBY010000067.1:0-21091 GCF_053601505.1 Nocardia sp. NPDC004722 | reverse complement strand
AGGACCCGGTCGCCGAGCGCCTCTTCTCGCTGCGCGAACTCGAATCCTGATGTTTGGCCGAATTTCGCGTGTCCCGGGCCGGATTTGGCTGGCACGCTGCGCTTTCGCGCCTTAGCGTGGGCCGCATGGATTTCATGGCCGTTTTGCGCGAGAAGCTGACCGGGTTCGGCGAGCTGATCACGCCCGAGGCCGATTTGGCCGCACCGGTGCCCAGTTGCGGCGACTGGACCTTCTACGACCTCGTCGACCATGTCAGACAGGGGAATCTGTGGGTGGTGACCGCGGTCGCGGAGGGCCGCGGCGACTATCAGGGCGAGCCCGCGCCCAAGGACGCGGTCGCGCTGCGTGATTGGTACGACCAGAGCGCGAAGGCCATCCTGGAGTCGCTGTCGGTCGATCCGGCCACCCCGGCCTGGACCTTCACCAGTCTGATGCCCCGCACCGTCGGCTTCTGGCAGCGTCGCCGCGCCCACGAAACCCTCATGCACCTGTGGGACGGCCAGCACGCGCTCGGCGTGGCCGAGGGATTCGAACCGCAGCTGGCCGCCGACGGCATCACCGAGGTGTTCGAGATGTTCGCGCCCCGCATGATCCAGCGCGGCCTGGCCAAGGCGCCGGAGGCCGCGGTCAGCGTCCACACCACCGACACCGGCGACAGCTGGACCTACGGTCAGGACGCTCCGGTCGCCGAAATCTCCGGCACCGCCTCGGATCTGCTGCTGGCGCTGTGGGGACGCAAGAGCCTCGACGACGCGGCGCTCAACTGGCAGGGCAACTGGGCGGCGGGCGCGCGGGTGCTCGCGGGGCCGCTGGTCCCCTGATAACCAGCGGCCCCGCGCGGTGGCTCAGCGGTCGCCGTCGAGGATTCGCTTGACCTCGTCCGGGGTGTTGGCCGCGCGCATGCGTGCCAGCTGATCCTCCGCGCCGAACACCGTCGCCACCCGGGACAGCAGGGCCAGGTGCTCGCTGCCCGTCCCGGCGATGCCGACGACGAATTCGACCGGCTTGCCGTTCCAGTCGATGGTGTCCGGATACCGCACCACCGACAGCCCGGTCCGACGCACACCGGCCTTGGCCGCGTTGGTGCCGTGCGGAATGGCAAGGCGGTTGCCCATATACGTGGTGATCATCCGTTCGCGCTCGTGCATCGCCTCGATGTAGGAGTCGTCGACGGCGCCGGCGGCGACCAAGAGCGCCCCGGCCTCGTCGATGGCGGCGGCGCTGCTGCGCGCGGTGCCGGAGAGCACGATGGCGTCGAGCGGCAGCAGGTCGGCGGCGGGCTCGGCCGCCGGATCCGGTTGCGGCTCGGCCGGTTCGGCGGCGCGGGCCGAACGGGCGATCAAGCCGACGATCTCGTTGTAGCGGGGACTGCCCATGAAGTCGTCGATGGCGATGTGGATCGCGGACGGTGTCCGTTCCTTCGCCCGATCGGCCAGATCGGTGTGCACGACCACCAGGTCGTAGCCGTCGGTGAGCTCCGCGATGGCCCGATTGACCACGCTGACCTCGGCGAATCCCGCGTCCCGGATCTTCTTGCGCAGCACGGAGGCACCCAAGGCCGACGACCCCATCCCGGCGTCACAGGCGAACACGATCGTGGAAATCGTTGCGGGGACGGTCGATTCGCTGGCCGCGGTGCCGACGGACCCGGCCGGGGCCAGCAAGGTGGACGCTATGGACTGTTTGCCCTTCATCGCCTCGAGGGTGGCGGTGGCCTCCACGAGATCGCCCGCGTCGGCGTTCCGCTCGGTCTTCAGCAGCAGGGCCGCGACCGCGAACGAGACTGCCGCGGCGAGGAATACCGACAGCGTCACGCCGAGATAGCTGTCGCCGGCCGTCTGGGTGTAGACCGCGATGATCGAACCGGGCGCGGCGGGCGCGCGCAGACCGGAGTGGAAGACCACATTGATGAAGACGCCGGTCATGCCGCCGGCGATCATCGCCAGGATCAGGCGCGGCTTCATCAGCACGTACGGGAAGTAGATCTCGTGAATGCCGCCGAGGAAGTGGATGATCATCGCGCCGGGGGCCGAAAGCTTCGCCGCGCCACGGCCGAAGACCGCATAGGCCAGCAGGAGTCCGAGGCCGGGACCGGGATTCGCCTCCAGCAGGAACAGGATCGACTTACCGCTGGTAGCAGCCTGATTGGTGCCGAGCGGCGTCAGAATGCCGTGATTGACCGCATTGTTGAGGAAGAGCACCTTCGCCGGTTCGATGAAGATCGAGGTCAGTGGCAGCAGGTCGTGGTTCACCAGGAAATTCACCACGTTCCCGGCGAATCTGCTGAAGGCCGAGACCACCGGGCTGATGCCGAAGAATCCCCCGACCGCCAGCAGCGCACCGCTGATGCCCGCCGAGAAATTGTTGACGAGCATTTCGAATCCGGGCCGAATCTTGCCGTCCCACAGCGTATCCAGCCGCTTGATGACCCATCCGCCGAGTGGGCCGACGATCATCGCGCCCAGGAACATCGGCACGTTGGCGCCGGCGATCACGCCCATGGTGGCGATCGCGCCGACGACCGCGCCGCGGGTGCCGTAGACGATGCGGCCGCCGGTGGAGCCGATGAGGATCGGGAGCAGATAGGTGATGGTCGGTGCGACTATGCCGCCGCTGGCGTAGTCGCCCCAACCGCCGATGTGCGCGACCCAGCTACCGGATCCCCAACGGTTGGTGAGGGATTCGATCCAGCCCTTCTGAATGAACAGGGCCGTCAGCAGGCCCCAGGCGATGAAGGCGCCGATATTCGGCATCACCATGCTGGACAGGAATGTTCCGACCCGCTGCACGCGCACGCGAAGACTGGTTTGCCGCGTGCTGGTACGGGACGCCGGTGGGGAAACAGACATCGTGACTTCCTCTGAGCGACGAGCGGTCGGGCGAATGTGATGCCGACCACATCTCTTGCAGTAGTAGACCGCACAAACGGGCGTAATGACAAGAGATCGGGCGCAAATGGGCACATTTTCATGTTGATTTGTGCCCGATTGGCTACGGTTGACGGATGGCGGCCCTCGGCACCCGAGCCGCCGAACGGTGGAGAGGACACGAGATCCATGCAGGCGCTGCGCTTTTACGCCCCCGAGGACATCCGCCTGGAGGAGACTCCGGAACCCGACTGCGCTCCGGACCAGGTCAAACTCCGCGTCCGCAACTGCTCGACCTGCGGCACCGACGTCAAGATTCGGCACAACGGGCACCAGAACCTCACGCCCCCACGCGTTCTCGGCCACGAGATCGCCGGCGAGGTCGTCGAGGTCGGGGCCGACGTCGAGCGGTTGTTCGGGCAGCGGTGGCATCCCGGGGACCGGGCTCAGGTCATCGCGGCGGTCCCGTGCGGCGAATGCCACGAATGCCGCAAGGGGTGGATGGCCGTGTGCCAGAACCAGACCTCGGTCGGCTACCAGTACGACGGCGGCTTCGCGGAGTACATGATCGTGCCCAGCCAGGTGCTTCGGGTCGGCGGGCTGAATCCGATTCCCGCGAATGTCGGATTCGACGAAGCCTCCGCGGCCGAACCGCTCGCCTGTGCGATCAACGCTCAGGAACTGCTCGGCATCGAGGAGGGCGATACCGTCGTCGTCTTCGGCGCGGGCCCCATCGGCTGCATGCACATTCGCATCGCGCGCGGCGTACACCGGTGCGGGCCGGTCTATCTCGTGGACATCAACGCCGACCGGCTGAAGCTCTCCGCGGACGCGGTCCGGCCCGACGAGATCATCGACGTGTCCGAAGTCGATGTCGTGCAACGGGTGCTGGAGCTGACCGGCGGGCGCGGCGCGGACGTGGTGATCACCGCCACCGCCGCCAACATCACCCAGGAGCAGGCCATCGCCATGGCCGCCCGCAACGGCCGCATCTCCTTCTTCGGCGGCCTGCCCAAGACCAACCCCACCATCACCTGCGACTCCAACGTGGTGCACTACCGGCAGTTGCACATTCACGGCGCGAACGGCTCGGCGCCCGAACACAACAGGCGCGCACTCGATTACATCGCGACAGGCACCGTGCCGGTCCGGGACCTCATCACGCACCGCCTGCCGTTGGCGGACGCTCTCCACGCGTTCTCGATCGTGGAGAGCGGCGCGGCCATCAAGGTCACCGTCGAGCCCTAGCGGCCGAGCACGGCCGTGGCGGCGGCCCGGGCGGCGTCCGGATCGGTGGTCGCCGCGACCGCCGTCGCGGCCGCGCGGCATTCGGCCACGGTAGCGGCGGAAAGAGTCGCGCCCACCGCGGGCACCGCGACGGCGGCCGCCGACAGGGACGTGATGCCGAAACCCGCCAGCACACAAGCCAATACCGGGTCCGCGGCGGCCTCGCCGCAGACGCCCACGGGTTTGCCGAGGCGCTGACCGGCGGCCGCCGCCTGGGCCACCAGGCGAAGAACGGCGGGCTGCCACGGTGCGGTCAGCGCCGCCAGCCGAGGTGACATCCGGTCGGCCGCCATGGTGTATTGCGCCAGGTCATTGGTGCCGATCGAGGCGAAGTCGACGTGCTCCAGGATCGCCTCGGCCAGCAGGGCGGCGGCGGGGACCTCGATCATGACGCCGGGGATCAAACCGCGTTCGCGGGCCTTGCCCGCGAACGACTCCGCCTCCGCCACGGTCGAGATCATCGGTGCCATCACCCATGCCGGGCGGGAGCCGGAGGCCGCGGCGATGGCGTCGAGCTGGCGGTCGAGAATGCCGCTGTCCCGGGCGAACATTCGGATGCCCCGCACGCCCAGGGCCGGGTTCGCCTCGTCGTGCCGGGGCATGAAGCCCAGCGGCTTGTCCGAACCCGCGTCCAGGGTGCGGATCACCACCTTGGCGCCCGGGTAGGCGTCGAGCACCTCCCGGTACAGCCGCGTCTGCTCCGTGATCGAGGGTTCGGATTCGCGGTCCAGGAAACACAATTCGGTGCGGAACAGGCCGATGCCCTCGGCGGGCCCGCGGGCGGCGGCCCGCGCTCCGGCCCCGTCCTGGACATTGGCGAGCACTTCCACGCGGTATCCGTCGGCGGTGGCGCCGGGACCGGACCAGCGGGCGGCACTGTCGGCGCTCGCGCGGTAGGCCGCCAATGCCGTGGTCACCGTGTGTGATTCCGGTTCGACGATCACGCGGCCCGCCGTGCCGTCCACCAACACCGGCGTTCCCGCCGGGACGGCGTCCAGGCCCTCGACCGCGACCACGCAGGGAATACCCGCCTGCCGGGCGATGATCGCGGTGTGACCGGTCGGGCCGCCGAGCGACATGGCCAGCCCGACGATCAGCCTCGGATCGAGGCCCGCGGTATCGGCGGGGGCGAGGTCATCGGCCAGCAGGATGGAAGGCGTTGCCGGGACCGGGATTCCGGGCTCGGGCGCGCCGAGCAGCTCGGCCACCACGCGGTCGCACACATCGCGCAGGTCCGTGATCCGTTCGGCCATGAGGCCGCCCAGTCGCTGGAAGATGGCCGCGAACTGCTCGGTCGCGGATTCCGCCGCGGCGGCCGCGGGGGTGCCGGTGGCGATGAGCGCGTCGGCCGCGGCCAGCCAGCCGGGGTCGGTGGCCATGGCGGCATCGGCCGTCAGCACCTCCGCGGCCGCACCGGTGGTGCGGGCGGCGCGATCGCGGAGTCGTCCGGCGACCACCGCCGCGGCCCGCCGGATCTCCGCCGACTGCGCTGCCCGATCGGGTTCCTCGATCGGTGCGGTCGCGGATTCCGCCCGCACCCGGGGGATCGCGCGGATCGTGGGCCCGGCGATCACCCCCGGTACCGCCGGGACGCCGTGCAGCTCGATCGAGCAGGATTGTTCTCGCGGTGATCGCGTCATCAGGTGCCGCCTTCAAGCCGATGTCCGAGCCGATATGCCCGGTGTGCCCGGCCGCTCGGTGTGACCCAGGTTACGCGTACTGCTTGACAAAACAATACATTCGGGCATAAAACAACATAAGACAACATGGTGCACGGAGGTTTGGATGTACGCCGAGGAGCGGCAGCAGGCCATCGCCGAGCTGGTTGGTCACCGCGGGCGAGTGTCGGTCATCGAGCTCGCGGCGCAATTCGATGTCACCACCGAGACCGTACGACGCGATCTGGCCGCACTCGACCGCCTCGGTCTGCTCCGGCGGGTGCACGGCGGCGCCGTTCCCGCCTCCGTGCTCACCACCCTCGAACTCGACACTGGCGAGCGCGAGCACACCCGCGCCGCCGAGAAGGACCGAATCGCCAAGGCCGCGCTCGACTTTCTGCCGCCCACCGGTGGCAGCATTCTGCTCGACGCGGGCACCACCACCGCCCGCATCGCGGGCCGGCTGCCCGGCGATCGGGAACTGGTGGCGGTGACGAATTCGCTGCCGATCGCCATGCGGCTCAGCGGTTTTCCCGGCGGGCGGACGCAACTGCTGGGCGGCCGGGTCCGCGGCATCACCCAGGCCGCGGTCGGCGCGGACACCCTGCGCACCCTGGGGGAATTGCGGGTGGACGTCGCGTTCGTGGGTACCAATGCCCTCACCGTCGGGCACGGGCTGTCCACGCCGGATCCCGATGAGGCCGCGGTCAAGCGGGCCATGGTGGCCAGCGCGCATCGCGTGGTCGTGGTCGCCGACTCCAGCAAGGTCGGGCGCGAGGATCTGGTCCGGTTCGCCGCCATCACCGATATCGACGTGCTGGTCACCGATGCGGACCTGCTTCCGGCGAGCCGGGAGGAGTTGTGCGCGTTGGGGATCGAGGTGATCACCGCCTGATCGACAAGATCGCCGGGCGGTGGAAAAGGAAGGGCGAGACGGTGGCCGGTATGGGAACCACCGTCTCGCCTTCGGCCGTCTATGCAGGGGACGGCTGGATTTCCAAGGGGTCTCAGGGGCTTGCCCCTGAGCGTCCCGAGAGTTGGTCAGTCCGCCAGCAGCGAGCCGAGGGCGCGCAGGTGGTCGGTCGCGCCGCCGAGCGCGAATTCATTGTGCTTGGCGGCGGTGAAGTACTGGTTCACGATGTGGTCGCGGTCGATGCCGACGCCGCCGTGCACGTGCACCACGGTGTGGGCGACGCGGTGGCCCGCGTCGGCGGCCCAGAACTTCGCGGTGTGCACCTCGGCGGTGGCGGGCAGGCCCTCGGCCAGCAGCCACGCCGCCTGCTGCACGGCCAGGCGCACACCCTGGACGTCGATGTAGGCGTCCGAAAGTCGCTGCGCCACGGCCTGGAAGCTGCCGATCTTGCGATTGAACTGCTCGCGCTCGCGGGCGTAGTCGGCGACCAGTTCCAGGCCCTTCTCCACCACGCCGAGCTGGGTGGCGGCCAGGCCGAGCCAGGCCCGCTCGAGCAGCCAGGCCAGGATCTCGCCGCCCTGCTCGAGGGTGCCGACCAATTCGGCGGGGGCGCCGGAGAATTCGACCTCGGCCTCCGGCGAGCGGTCGGTGACGATCTGGTTCTCGACCCGCACCGCGGGATGCGAGGGATCGACCAGGAAGACGGCGGGGGAGCCGTCGACGCTGGCGGACACCAGGATTCGGGTGGCCTGCGCCGCGAAGGGCACGGTGGTCTTGAGTCCGGTCAGCAGCCAGCCGTTACCGGCGATGGCGGTGGTGACCGGCTTGTCGAGCTCCCAGTTGCGCTCCTCGCTCAGCGCCGCGGTGAGGATGACCTCGCCGGACGCGGCCTTGGCGGCCAGCTCGCGCTGGGGCGCGGAGCCGAACCGCGCGAGCGCGCCCGCGCCCAGCACGATCGACCACAGGTAGGGCACCGGCGCGACCGACTTGCCGATCTCGCGCAGGATGGCGGTCTGCTCCAGCACGCCGAAGTCGCTGCCGCCCACCGTCTCCGGCAGGGCCGCGGCCAGCACACCGGTCTCGGCCAGCGAGCTCCACAGCGTCTCGTCGAAGCGCACGGTCGGCTCGCCGTCGGCGTCGACGTTCTTGTCGAGTTCACGCAGCCGGTCGGCGGTGACCAGCTTGCCGGTGACCTCGGCGGTGAGGCGGGCCAGATCCTGCTGCGCCTCGGTAAGGGTGAAATCCATGATGGTTACCTTGGTTTCGATTAACGCGCGGCGGCGGGCTGCTTGAGGGCGGTCATGGCGATGATGTCGCGCTGCACCTCATTGGTGCCGCCGCCGAAGGTGAGGATCAGGCAGGCGCGGTGCATGCGCTCGAGGCGGCCGCGCAGCTGCGAGCCCTTCGAGTCCTGGCGCAGGTAGGCCTGCGGGCCGAGGATCTCCATCAGCGCGCGGTAGGCCTCGGTGGCCAGCTCGGTGCCGTACACCTTGGTGGCCGAGGCGTCCCACGGGCGCGGCGCGGCGTCGCCGCCCGCGTCGGCGCGCGAGGCGATCTCCCAGTTGGTGAGCTTCAGGTATTCGACCTTGGCGTGGATGCGGGCCAGGCTGATCTGCACCCATTCCTGGTCGATGACGCGGGAGCCGTTGGCGGCCTTGGTGTTGCGCGCCCACTCGGTGACCTGCGCGACCGCCAGCGCCAGCGGCGCGGAAGAGGTCAGCGCGACGCGCTCGTGGTTGAGCTGGTTGGTGACCAGTGCCCAGCCGCCGTTCTCCGGTCCCACCATGTCGGAGTGCTTGACCCGCACGTCCTGGTAGTAGGTGGCACTGGTGTCCGGCCCGGCCATGGTGTGCACCGGCGTCCACGAGAAGCCCTCCGCCGTGGTCGGCAGGATGAACATCGAGATGCCCTTGTGCTTCTTGGCGCTCGGGTCGGTGCGGGCGGCCAGCCAGATGTAGTCGGCGTAGGCGATGAGGGAGGTCCACATCTTCTGGCCGTTGATGATCCAGTCGTCGCCGTCACGGACCGCGGAGGTGCGCAGCGAGGCCAGGTCGGTACCCGCGCCCGGCTCCGAATAGCCGATGGCGAAGTGCAGCTGACCGGCGGCGATCTTGGGCAGGAAGAACTTCTTCTGCTCCTCGGTGCCGTAGTGCATGATCGTCGGCGCCACCGAGTTGATGGTCAGGAACGGCACCGGGGCGCCGGCGATGGCGGCCTCGTCGGTGAAGATCAGCTGATCCATGGTCGAGCGGTCCTGACCGCCGTACTGCTTGGGCCAGCCCAGGGCGAGCCAGCCGTCGCGGCCCATCTCCTCGACGACCTCACGGTAGACATTGCCCTCGCCGTATTCGCCGGTCTGCGCCGAAAGCGCTTGCCGCCGTTCGGGAGTGATGAGCTTGGTGAAATATTCACGTAGCTCGGCACGCAGCTGTTCCTGTTGCGGCGTGTAGGCGATACGCATGCTGTACCTCTAGCCTTCGTTTCTCGGTTCTGCCGATCATCGCACGCAACTGAAACATGTTCCAGTATTCGTTCCGGTTAGGGCTACTTTGCTGGTTGCGCGCGGGTCTGGTTGTTACGCTCGGGCTCAACCAGTGGTTAAGGAGAGAAACATGAAGGTCATCGTCGACTTCGATCAGTGTGAAGCCAATGGAATCTGCGTCGGAATCGCCCCTGACGTCTTTGATCTCGATGACGACGACAATCTGTTCGTCAACGAGGCCGAGGTCACCGAGGCCAACCGCCGCGATATCGAGTCGGCCGTCGCCCAGTGCCCCAAGGCCGCTCTGAAGCTGGTCTGAGCGCATGCTTGCCCGCCGGGTGGAACACGTTCTAGAGTCGGCCGCGTGAGCGATTCTGATGTAAGTCTTTCCGGCCGGGTTGCCATCCTCACCGGCGCGGGCGCCGGGCTGGGCCGGGCCGAGGCCCTCGAGCTGGCCCGGGCCGGTGCTTCGGTCATCGTCAACGACCTGACCGAGAACGACGCGGTGAGCGCGACCCTCGCCGACATCCGGGCGCTGGGCGTCAAGGCGGAGTTCGTCGGCGGCAGCATCGCCGAGAGCGCCACCGCCGAGGCGCTGATCCGGACCGCCGAGGAGACCTTCGGCCGCCTGGACATCGTGGTGAACAATGCCGGGATCACCCGGGACAAGATGCTGTTCAACATGTCCGACGCGGACTTCGACGCGGTCGTCGCGGTCCACCTGCGCGGGCACTTCCTGTTGACCCGCAATGCCGCCGCGTATTGGCGCGGTAAATACAAGGAGACGGGTGCGCCGGTCTACGGCCGCATCATCAACACCTCCTCGGAGGCGGGTCTGCTCGGCCCGGCTGGACAGGCGAACTACGGTGCGGCCAAGGCCGGTATCACCGCGCTGACCCTGTCGGCCGCCCGCGCGCTCGAGAGCGTCGGCGTGAAGGCCAATGCCATCGCGCCGCGCGCCCGCACCGCCATGACCGAGCAGGTCTTCTCGGCCGCTCCCGAAGAGGGCCCGGACCCGCTCTCGCCCGATCACGTGGCACGCCTGGTCGCCTACCTGGCCTCACCCGCCGCCGAGGCCATCTCCGGCCAACTCTTCGTCGTCTACGGCCCGATGGTGGCCCTGATGGCGGCTCCGGTGGTGGAGAAGCGTTTCGACGCCGAGGGCGAGTTCACCCGCGAGGGCCTGGCCGCGACCCTGGGCGGCTATTTCGCCGAACGCGGTTCGGACGCTACGTTTTCCGCTTCCTCGCTGAAAGATCTCGGCTGAGGCTTACCTCAGTTCCCCCACCGGGGTCTGTGCGTTTCCATGGACACGCGCTCAGGCCCCGGGCCTTGCGGTTGATCACGGGATCGATCGTTGGTAGGAATGGGGATCAACTATGTGTGTCGGCTCACACTGCGGCATACCCATGACAGTTAGGCTGGCATGAACACGTTCTTAAAACTGGACAGCAGTTCAGAAAGAATGCCAGTTCAAAACCGTCGAAACCTTCCCGAACCATACGAGAACGTGTTCTAATCTTCGAGCGGGACCGAGATCACATTCAGATCTCGGTTGCTATCGCTAGGCAGGGGCAGGAGGAATAGCGGGAATGAATGAAGTCCTTGCCGTACCGCTGCGGGCGGTCGGAGGGTTCTTCGAACTCGCCGGCGCGGTCGCTCGCGCTGCAGTACGGCCCCCGTTTCAGCGACGGGAATTCATCGACCAGTCCTGGTTCATCGCCCGGGTGTCCATGTTCCCCACCTTGATGGTGGCGATTCCATTCACCGTCCTGGTGAGTTTCACCCTCAATATCCTGCTCCGGGAGATCGGCGCCGCCGACCTGTCCGGCGCGGGCGCGGCGTTCGGCACCATCACCCAGATCGGCCCGATGGTCACGGTCCTCATCGTGGCCGGCGCGGGCGCGACCGCCATCTGCGCGGATCTGGGCGCGCGCACCATTCGCGAAGAGATCGACGCCATGAAGGTGCTCGGCATCGATCCTGTTCAGCGCCTTGTGGTTCCGCGTGTGCTGGCCTCCATGCTGGTCGCATTCCTGCTCAACGGCTTGGTGTCGGCCATCGGCATCCTGGGCGGTTTTCTGTTCTCGGTTTTCCTGCAGGGCGTGAACCCCGGCGCTTTCGTCAACGGGCTCACCCTGCTCACCCACCTCCCGGAGCTCGTCATCTCCGAGGTGAAGGCCATGCTATTCGGTCTCGTCGCCGGACTGGTCGCCTGTTACCTGGGCCTGAACGTCAAGGGCGGTCCCAAGAGCGTCGGTGACGCCGTCAACCAGACCGTCGTCTTCGCCTTCATGGCGTTGTTCGTCATTAACGTCGTGGTCACCGCCGCGGGCATCAAGTTCACGGCGCGGTGATCAGATGGCTTTCGTGATCCAAAGTCGTTTCCCGAAGGTAGCCAATCGTTTTCGGCGTTTTACCGAGGCGCTCGACTCGGTCGGTAAGCACGCGGTGTTCTACGCGCGCTCGATCGGATCGGTCCCCAAGGCCCTGGTGCACTACCGGACCGAGACCATTCGCCTGATCGCCGAGATCTCCATGGGCACAGGCGCGCTGGCCGTCATCGGCGGCACCGTCGTCATCGTCGGCTTCCTGACGCTGGCGGCCGGTAGCACCATTGCCGTGCAGGGCTACAGCTCGCTCGGCAATATCGGTGTCGAGGCCCTGACCGGCTTCTTCGCCGCCTTCATCAACGTTCGCATTGCGGCCCCGGTGATCTCGGGCATCGGCCTGGCGGCCACCCTGGGCGCCGGTACCACGGCACAATTGGGGGCCATGCGCGTCTCCGAAGAGATCGATGCCCTGGAGGTGATGGCCATCCGGCCGGTCCCCTTCCTGGTGGGCACTCGCATGCTGGCGGGCATCATCGCCATCATCCCGTTGTACTCATTGGCGGTCATCGCGTCGTTCATCGCCTCGCGCTTCTCGACCGTCGTGATCTACGGCCAGTCGGCCGGTGTGTACGACCACTACTTCTCGACCTTCCTGATCCCCAGCGACATCCTCTGGTCCTTCGCCCAGGCGATCTTCATGGCGATGGCCGTCATGCTGATCCACACCTACTACGGCTACAACGCCGCGGGCGGACCGGTCGGTGTCGGTGTGGCGGTAGGCAATGCGGTGCGGGCCTCGCTGATCGCGGTCGTCATGGTGACGCTGCTGATGTCGCTGGCCATCTACGGCACCTCCGGCAATTTCCATCTCTCCGGGTAGGGGCGGGACACACGACATGGTCCAACAGCAAGGCGGCGTGGTGAGCCCGATCGGTTCACCGTTCGTCCAGAAACCGAAGCCCAGGCCCTACCTCGAACAGGGGTGGGTCATTCGGCTCGCCGGGGCCGGCCTGGTGCTCGCCATCGTGGCGGCGGTGGTGATCTGCCTGGTCGCCTTCGCGGGCGGCTTCGACAACACGGTCAAGGTCACCATCGACTCCCCGCGCGCGGGCCTGGTCATGGACAAGGACGCCAAGGTGAAGATCCGCGGCGTCGAGATCGGCCGGGTCGCAAAGATCAGCGACGGGCCCAACGGGGCGCGCATCGACCTCGCGGTCGATCCGGACAAGCTGAAGATGGTGCCCGCCAACGCGTCCGTCGATATCAACTCGACGACGGTGTTCGGCTCCAAGTACATCAATTTCATCGAACCGCAGAACCCCTCCACCGATTCCCTGAAGCCGGGCGCGGTGGTGCAGGCGGGCGCTGTGACGGTCGAATTCAACACGCTCTTCCAGCATTTGAACGATCTGCTGGCAAAGGTGCAGCCCGAGAAGCTGAATGCGACGCTGACCGCGCTGGGCACCGCGCTGCAGGGTCGCGGCGACAAGCTGGGCCAGCTCCTGGTGAACAGTGACGACGTGCTCAAGAGCCTCAATCCGAGCCTGCCCGATCTGCAACGCGATCTGCAGACCTCGGTCGGGGTCACCAACCTGTACGCCGATGTCGCGCCGGATCTGTTGCGCCTCACCGGTAATGCGGCCACCACGGGCGGCACCATCGTCGACGAGAAGGACAACTTCGACAAGGTGCTGCTGAACCTGGTGGGCCTGGCCAACGACACCGGCGGCGTGCTCTCCGACAACGAGAAGGCACTGGTGGACACCCTCGGCGTGCTGCGCCCGACCACCGAATTGCTCAACGAGTACAACCCGGCGTTGTACTGCTTGGTCGTCGGCGCGGCCAACGCGCTGCCGGACGGCAACCGCATCTTCGGCGGCGATGGCCCGTGGGTCACACTGAACGCCAGCTTCATGGGCGGCGGCACGCCGTACTCGTACCCGAAGGATCTGCCGAAGGTGAATGCCACCGGCGGCCCGCACTGCGAGGGCATTCTCGATCGGGTGCCGGGCAGCCACGCCAACTATCTCGTCACCGACACCTCCGAAGGCGAGGTGTGGACGCCGCCGACGAGCACCAGCCTCAACGGCCCGCGGGTGTTCCAGCTGCTGTTCGGCGATGTTCCGGGGGTGGGCAAGTGAAGTTCAAACCGCATGGCACCACGGTGAAGCTGAGTATCTTCGCCCTGGTCATGGTGTTGGTGCTGGCCGCGCTCGGAGTGATCTTCAGCGAGATGCGATTCTCCCGCGCGACCGGATACCACGCGATCTTCAACAGCTCGTCGGGCATACTGCCGGGCGCGAAGGTGCGCATCGCCGGTGTCCCGGTGGGCTCGGTGAGCCGGGTCTACGTGGGCAAGGACCATCTGGCGCATGTCGACTTCGACCTCGACCACCAGTACCGGATCTACTCCGGCACCCAGGCCGCGGTGCGCTACGAGGACCTCGTCGGCAACCGCTACCTGGAACTGATGGACGGGCCGGGCACGGCGCAGGCGCTGGGTAAGGGCGCTACCATCCCCCTCGGCCAGACCAAGCCCGCGCTCGATCTGGATCTGCTGCTCGGCGGCATGAAACCACTGCTGCGTGGCCTGAATCCGGACCAGATCAACGATCTGACCGGCGCGCTGCTGCAGGTGTTCCAGGGCCAGGGCGGCACGCTGGTGTCGCTGCTCAACAGCGGCGGCTCCTTCACCAAGACCCTCGCCGACCGGGATGCCTTGATCGGCAGCGTGATCGAGAACCTGAAGACGGTGCTCGGCACCATCGATCAGAACAACGCGGACTTCCAGACCACCCTGACCGAATTGCAGCGGCTGGTCAGCGGTCTCGCGGCGGACAAGGATCCGATCGGTGACGCCCTGCCCCGATTGGCGGGGGCGACAGGCGGTCTGCAGGATCTGCTGATGCAGACCCGCCCGGACCTCAAGGCGGACTTCCAGCAACTCGGCACGCTGTCGCAGAATCTCGACGACCGGAGCGACGACGTGAACTACGTCCTGAACCTGCTGCCCGAGACCTACAAGAAACTGATCCGGATCGGCTCTTACGGCTCGTTCCTGAACATGTTCGTCTGTGGTGCGGCCATCCTGGTGGACGCCCCCGGCGGCGGCACCACACGGATCACCCTGCCGAGCGGTCAGACCACCGGAAGGTGCGCGGCAAATTGAACCAACAACGCTCACCGCTGATCAATGTCGGCGTCATCGGCATCGTGCTGGTGGTCTCGATCTGCTTGACCGCCTTGCAGTTCGACCGGTTGCCCTTCATTCGCTCGGGCGCGCAGTTCAGCGCCTACTTCGCCGATGCCGGCGGGCTGCTGCCCGGCGACCAGGTGCAGGTGGCCGGCGTGAAGTCCGGCAAGGTCGAGTCCGTGAAACTGGACGGCGCGAAGGTCAAGGTCCGGTTCAGCCTCGACGAGGCGATCGTGCTCGGCACCAAGACCACCGCGGCCATCAAGACCAACACCGTGCTGGGGCGCAAGTCGCTCGAGGTGGTGCCGACCGGTGACGGCGCGCTGCGCGCGGATCAGACGATCCCATTGGAGCGCACCACTTCTCCGTACTCGCTCACCGACGCCCTCGGCGATCTCGCGACCGATGTGAAGGGCATGGACACCGACCAGGTCAACAAGACGCTGGACACACTGTCCGAAGCGTTCAGCGATACCCCGGGACCGCTGCGCTCGGCGCTGGACGGCGTCACCGCGCTCTCCCGCAGCCTGAACGCCCGCGACAAGGCACTCACCGATCTGCTCTCGCACGCCCAAAAGGTCACCAAGGTGCTGGGCGACCGTGCGCTGCAGATCAATTCGCTGCTGGTCGACGGCAATACCCTGCTCGGCGAGCTGGACGCCCGCCGCTCGGCGCTGAGTCAGCTGATCGTCTACATCAACGGTCTGGCACAGCAGCTGACCGGCTTCGTCAACGACAACGAGGCCCAGCTGAAACCGACGCTGGACAAGCTGAATTCGGTGCTGGCCCTGCTGATCAAGAACAAGGAGAACATCGGCAAGGCGGTCGACGAGCTCGGCCCGTTCGAGGCCGCGCTCGGTGAGCAAGTCGGTTCCGGACCGTACTTCCAGGCCTATCTGGCCAATGGCGCGAGCCCGGCTCTGCAGACCCTGGTCGATTCCATGGTCTGGCCGCAGCATCTGCCCGACGACCTGCAAAACATGCTCAACGGCGCCTTCCAGGTCCAGACCAACCCCCAGGAGCCGCCGCGATGAACGCCATTCGCAAGTTGCCGCGGTGGACGAGGCTCACGGCCGTGGCCGTGGTGGTCGTGCTGGCCGGGTGGCTGGTCTACGGATTCGTCTCCGATATCGGCAAGAAGCACATCACCGCGTACTTCCCCTCGACCAACGGCCTCTACGCCGGTGACGAGATCCGGGTGCTCGGCGTGAAGGTCGGCCGTATCGATTCCATCGAGCCCGGCAAGGATCGGGTGACCGTGAAGCTGACGGTCGACCGCGGCGTCGACGTCCCCTCCGACGCCAAGGCCGTCATCATCTCGCCGTCGCTGGTGTCGGCGCGCTTCATCCAGCTCGCGCCCGCCTACACCGGCGGCGCGAAGATGGCCGATGGTGCGTCGATTCCCGTGGAGCGCACCGCCGTTCCGGTGGAATGGGATGACATCAAGGCCGAGCTGACCAAGCTGTCCACCGCCCTCGGCCCGATCGGCGAGGACAAGCAGGGCTCCTTCGGCCGGGCCATCAATACCGCCGCCGACAATCTCGGCAACGGCAACGCCCAGGCCTTCCGCGACACCCTCAAGGAGCTGTCCAGCACGCTGAGCACGCTCTCCGACGGGCGTACCGACCTGTTCGGCACCATCCAGAACCTGCAGAAGTTCGTCGATGTGCTGTCCAAGTCCAACGATCAGATCGTGCAGTTCGGTGGTCGGTTGGCCTCGGTCTCCTCGGTGCTGGCCAATGTCTCGGGCGATCTCGGTGCCGGCCTGGACAATCTCGACTCGGCCATCGGCGACGTGAAGCGGTTCCTGGACGAGCGCGGCGGCGCACTGACCGAGAGCGTGCAGAAGCTTGCCGACGCCACCCAGATCCTCGCGGACAAGAAGCCGGAGCTGGAGCGCATCATGCACTCCGCCCCGACCGCGCTGGCGAACTTCTACCAGCTCTACAAGCCGGCCCAGGGCACGCTGACCGGTGCGCTGGGCGCACCGAACTTCGCGAACCCGACCGCCTTCCTGTGTGGTGGCGTCGAGGCCGACCCGGTCAACGATTCCCAGCACAGCGCCGAGCTGTGCAAGCAGTACCTGGCACCCGTCATCCAGTCGCTGATGATGAATTACCCGCCGCTGCTGGTGAACCCGGCGACCGAGCAGAACGCGTTCCCGAACCAGCTCACCTACAGCACGCCGGATCTGGCCAACCAGGTTCCCGCGGCCGAGGGTGCGCCGGTCGCCTCTCCCAAGTCCCTCGCCGATCTGCTGACTGGAGGCGGACGATGACCAGTCGCCGACGAATTCGCCTGGCGGGCACGGCGATCAGCCTGGTCGCAGTATTCGGTGTTGGCGGTTGCTCCTGGGACGGACTGAACTCGGTGTCCATGCCGGGTGCGCCCGGCACCGGCGCGGGCGCCTGGCACGTGCGCGTCCAGATGCCGAATGTGACCACGCTGACCCGTAATTCGCCGGTCATGGTGAACGACGTGGCGGTGGGCTCGGTCACCGGCATCGAGGTCGAGGGCTGGCACGCCCTGGTCACCCTCTCCCTGGACAAGGGAGTCGCCTTGCCCGCCAACGCCATCGCACGCATCGGGCAGACCAGTCTGCTGGGCTCCAACCACGTGGAGCTGGCCGCACCGGCCGATCAGCCGGCGCAGGGCCGTCTGCAGGACGGGGACCTGATCCCGCTCGAGCGCGCCGCGGCCTTCCCGACCACAGAGCAGACGCTGTCCTCACTGTCGGTGGTGCTCAACGGCGGTGGCATCTCCCAGGTGGAAACGATCACCAAGGAACTCGACGCCACCTTCAAGAACCGCACCGATTCCATCCGGGATCTGTTGCCGCAGTTGAATCAGCTGACCACCACCCTGGACAAGCAGACGGCCGACATCATCGCCGCCATGAGCGGGCTGGACCGGTTCGCCGGGGTGTTCGCGCAGCAGAAGGATGATGTCACCAAGGCCATCACCCAGATCCACCCGGCGCTGACCGTGCTCGCCGACCGCCGCCAGAACATCACCAATGCCATTACGGCACTGGGTGGTTTGAGCGACACCGTGCAGAGGGTCCTCGATCAGGGTGGGGCCAATCTGAAGGCGGACCTGTCCAATCTGGAGCCCGCGCTGCAGTCGCTGGCCTCGACCGGCGGCAAGCTCGCCGACTCGCTGCAGTGGCTGCTGTCGTTCCCGTTCCCGATCAAGAACATCGACAAGGTCATCAAGGGCGACTACATGAACCTGTTCATGACCGTCGACCTCACCGGTTCGCGGCTGGACTCGAACTTCCTCACCGGCACGCCGCTGGGCGGCAGCCTGGGCGGCGCCCAGGCCACTCTCGGCACCGGCATCACCGGTGGGAAGGGCCCGCAGGGCATCGGTGACCCGCTCACCGATCCGTTGAAGCCCGCACCGCAGACCACGCCGACGCCGACCCCGAGTATCGCTGGGCTGCCACCGATTCCGGGCCTGCCGGCCATTCCGGGCCTGACCGTGCCCGCACAGCAAGGGGGTGACGGGAAGTGAAGCTCACCAAGTTCGTCAAGGTGCAGCTGGCCATCTTCTCGGTGCTGACCGTGATCGGTCTGACCGTCATGGGCGGCGACTACGTGAAGCTCCCGGCCATGCTGGGCATCGGAAGATACGGCGTCACCGTGCAATTGGCCGCGACCGGTGGTCTGTACCCCACCGCCAATGTGGCCTACCGCGGCACCAATATCGGCAAGGTGGAGGACGTCAAACTCACCCCGGCCGGGGTGGACGCGAAGCTCTCCATCGACAGCGACTACAAGATCCCGTCCGATGTGACCGCCTACGTGAAGAGCGTGTCGGCCATCGGTGAGCAGTTCGTGGATCTGGTTCCGGCCGATAATCCCAAGGGCGGCAACCTGCACGACGGTTCGGTCATCCCGGTGGAGCAGACCAAGCTGCCCCAGGACGTCGGCGCCATGCTCGACCAGGCCGACCGGCTGCTGTCCACCGTCGCGGACACCAAACTGCAAGAGGTCATCAACGACGCCTTCGTAGCCTTCAACGGCGCGGGGCCGGATCTGCAGCGCTTCATCGATTCCGCGTCGCTGCTGGTGCAGTCGGCCAAGGACAACACCGACGCCACCAAGGATCTGCTGGACAAGATCGGCCCGCTGCTGGACACCCAGAACCAGACCTCGGGCGACGTCCGGGCCTGGACCAAGGACCTCGCCACGGTCACCGACCAACTGCGCGAACATGATCCGTCGCTGAAGGCGATCCTGCAGCACACGCCGTCCACCCTGGACAAGGTCAACTCGACCTTCCAGGACCTGAAGCCGACCCTGCCGATCATGCTCGCCAATATGCTCAGCGTCGGGCAGGTCGGGCTCACCTATCACGCGGGGCTCGAGCAGGTTCTGGTCATGTACCCGCCGCTGCTGGCGGGCCTGCTCACCGCCATTCGCGGACCCGTGCAGTACGGCGCCATGGTCGACTTCATGCTCGGCCTGAACGACCCGCCGGGTTGCACCACCGGCTTCCTGCCCGCCTCGGAGCGGCGCTCGCCCGCCGACACCTCGCCGATCGAAACCCCGGCCAACATGTACTGCAAGGTGCCGCAGAACGCCAAGGAGGCCGTGCGCGGCATCCGCAACACCCCGTGTGTGGACGTGCCGGGCAAGCGCGCGCCGAGTCCCGAACTCTGCCACGATCCCAACGGCTATCAGCCCGAGGGCGACAACCCGCCGTTCGGTCAGCCGAACAAGGTGGACAACAACGGGCAGCCGCTGGACAAGCTGCTCGGCGACCAGAAGGCACCCTTCATCGCACACGAGGATCCGGGCACCGGTACCTTCGTCGGACCTGATGGTCACGTGTACCGTCGGGGAGACGTCAATGCAGATGGTTCCACCAAGGTGCCGTCGAGCTGGCAACAGCTGCTTCAGGAGCCAACGCCATGAGCGAAACCCCAGCAAATCGAAACCGCACGCGGCGACGCGTCGTCCGGCAGGCGGGCCCGCCCGTCGAGGATGATCGCGCGGGCATCGAGGTCCAGGAGACGTCGGGCACCGCGGTGAGCGTGGAGCCGGTGGTGGCCGAGGCGTCGAGCCCGGCCGCCGAGCCGGAGCCGGCGGTTTCGGTCGTTAAGGCGGCCGTGCCTGTCGAGGCGGTGGAAGATGCCGCGACCATCGCCGAATCTGTCACCGCCGAGCCGGAATTCGTGGTCGCGGTGGTCGAGGACGAGGCTCCGACCGCGGAGGCTCCGGCCGACGAGGCCGCGGCGCCCGCCGTCCAGGATGAGGCGCCGGCCGGCACGGAGGCAGCCGAATCCGCAGGCGGCGAACCGAAGTCGCGCTTCCAGCGGGCACGCGCTTCGCTCGGGTGGGTGGGCACGATCGCCGCGGCGGTCGCCCTGATCTCCACGCTGGTGCTGATCGGTTCGGGTGGCCTCTTCTACTACCACCAGCAGCACGCCGACGACCTGAGCGCGCGACGCGCCGAATACATCCAGGTCGCGAAGCAGGCGTACCTGGACATGGTCACCGTCAAGGCCGACACCGCCGGGCCCGACCTGGACCGGCTCTTCGCGGTCGCGGGTGGTGGTCTCAAAGACGACCTCGCTGCCAACAAGGACAGCTACAAGAAGGTCTTCGAGCAGATGAAGGTGCAGTCCTCCGGCAAGATCATCTCCGCCGCCATCGAGAGCGACAGCGCCGATTCCGCCAAGGTGCTGTTGCTGGCCCAGCAGACCGTCTCCAATGCCGCGTCCAACGGTCCGATGCAGAAGGACTACCGCTTCCGGGTGACCGTGAACCGCAACAGCAGCGGCACCGTGACCGCCTCGTCCTGGGAGCTCGTGCCGTGAAGATCAATGCCCGTTCCATCATGATCGCCGTCGCCGGCGTGCTCCTCGTCGCCGCGGTGACGGTGGGATCACTTGTCGCCGACCGCTTCTGGTCCGACCGCACCGCCGAACGAAACCGCACTTCCGCAGCCGATTTCGCACGGGACACGGTCGAGGACCTGTTCACCTACAACTACGACTCGGCCGACAAGGAACTCCCGAAGGTCGCCGAACGGTTGTCCGGCGCCTACCGCGATTCCTATCTGCAGGTCATCAACGAGCAGGCCATCCCCGCGGCCAAGGAGAAGAAGCTCGACGTTCAGACCGTCGTGCAGGCGACCGGCCTCATCGACTCGACCCGCGACAGCGCGACCGTGCTGGTGATCGCGGATCAGCGCTTCTCGAGCACTGATTCGGGGAAGGAAACCCTCGCCAGCGACCGCTTGCAGGTGAAGCTCACCAAGCACAACGACAGCTGGCTGGTCTCCGACATCAAGACCGTTTGAGTCCTCCACGGTCTCGAATTCCTGAAACTCGGCCGCCCACCGCGTG
>NZ_JBSGBY010000066.1:0-21416 GCF_053601505.1 Nocardia sp. NPDC004722 | reverse complement strand
GGCCACGCCCGCCAACCGGGTGGTGCTGGCCGAGATCTGCCGGCGTCTCGAGGGCATGCCGCTGGCGCTGGAGCTGGCGGCGCTGCGGCTGCGCATGTTCACGCCGGAGCAGATTCTCGACCGCCTGGACGACACCATCGGGCTGCTCAGTGCCGGACCGCGCACCGCGACCCCGCGCCAGCAGACCATCGAGGGCGCGATCCGCTGGAGCTACGACCTGTGCACGGACGCGGAACAGGCACTGTGGGAACAGCTTTCGGTTTTCGCGGGCGGTTTCGACATCGACGCCGCGGAGGCGGTGTGCGACCTCGGATCGGCGTCACTGATCGAGGCGCTGACTGGCCTGGTGGACAAGTCGGTGGTGCTGTTGCGCTTCGACGGCGATGTCGCACGCTATTCCATGCTGGAGCCGATCCGCCAGTTCGCCGCCGATCGGCTCACCGAACGCGGTACGGCGCAACAGGTCCGGGCCCGCCACCGCGAACACTATCGGCGGCTGGCCATGCGCGGGCAGACCGCCTACTGGACCGCCGAGGACGTGGCCTGGTTCGGCGAATTGTCCAGGGAGCACGCGAATCTGCGGGCGGCGCTGAAGTCGGGGCTGGAGGACGAACCGCTGCGCACCATGGCCACGGTGACCGTGCTGCGGCCGTTCTGGGAGCACAACCGGTTCCTGTCCGAGGGCTACCGCTGGCTCACCGATTCCTTGGCCCGAAACCCGGATCCGACGGCCGAACGCGCCAAGGCGCTGTCGTCGGCAGCCTCGCTGGCGGCGCTGCTTGGCGATCAGGTGTCGGCGGCACGGCTGGTCACCGAATGCGTCGAATTGTCTTCTCGCCTGGACGATTCCGACATCTTGGCGGAGGTGGCGCTGGACCAGTCGCTGCTGGCCTTCGCCTCCAGCGATCGGCCGCGCTCGCTCGAGCTGGGACGCCGCGCCATCGAACTGGCGGCCGCGCACGGCCAGCACGCCATCGAAATGGACTCGCACGCCTTCTCTTTCATGGCGGCCATGGTGCTGGAGGCGCCCGGTCGCACCGAGCTGGCGCAGCGGTTCCTGGAGCTCACAACCGACAGCGGTTCACATCTGCTGGGCGGGCTGGCGTTGTGGACGGTCGGCATCGACCACTGGCGGCGCGGGGAACTCGCCTCGGCCGCCGAATTCCACAGTCGCGCCATCGAACAGCTCGCCCTGTTCGAGCGCTGCGTCTGGCTGTCCTCGGCGTTCGAGGGGCTGGCGTGGACCGTCTCCGCCGACGGTGACTTCGAGCGCGCCGCGACCCTGCTCGGCGCGGCGGAGTCCCTGCAGCGCAGCACGATTCGACTGGCCGACACCATCACGGTGGCGGTCGGCGAGAAGGAGCGGCTGCAGGTCCGCGACGCCCTGGGAGAGGAGGCGTTCCGCGCCGCCTTCGGCGCCGGCGCGAACATGCCGCTCGACCAGGCCATCGACTACGCGCTGGGCCGCACTCCCGTGGAGCCGAAACCCGTTGCCGCGCCCCCGGCCCCGAAGCGGCCCGCACGCTCGGCCACCGCGACCCTGACCGAGACCAATCTGCTCACCCGACGCCAGAAGGATGTGGCGCGGCTGGTGGCCGCCGGGCACAGCAACAAGCGGATCGCCGCCGACCTGGTGATCTCGGTGCGCACCGCGGAAACCCACGTCGAGCACATCCTCACCAAACTCGGCCTCACCTCCCGCACCCAGCTGGCGGCCTGGGCGCACGAACACGATCTGTAAATCCCTGTAACGGATTTCGGGGTCACCGCCTCTGTGCACCGTTGAACGGTTCGGCAGTGAGGCAGGGTGCAGGATGACGTGGGGTATCGCGCAGGCGACGGTACTGGTCGCGGACGCGGACGGGTTGTCGCGGGAGCGGTTGCGGCACAGCCTCGAAGCCTGCGGACTGCGTGTGGTCGAGGCGGGCAGCGGCTGCCGGGCCCTGCCGATCGCCGTGTCCGCGGACATCGATCTGGTGGTGCTGGACACCGATCTGCCGGGGCCGAGCGGAATGGAGATCCGCCGACAGGTCCGCGCGACGGGCGCGCTGCCGGAGGTGCCGGTCATGCTGACCTCGATTTTCGGCAGCGAGGACGATCGGGTCCGCGGTTTCGAGGCCGGGGCCGACGACTATCTCGTGAAGCCGATCGGACCGCGCGAGTTCGGGTTACGGGCGGCGGCGCTGTTGCGGCGCTCGCGGCGGACCGCGACATCCGATCGTCCCGTGCTGCGCGACGGCGGCGTCGAAATATGGCCGCAGTCGCGGCTGGTCGCGGTGGCGGGCTCACCGGTGCGGTTGACCGAGCGGGAATTCCAGCTGCTCGCGTTCCTGCTGGCGCATCCCCGGCAGGTGTTCAGCCGCGAACAGCTGATGGCGCGCGTGTGGGGTTACGACTACGGCGACATGTCGACGGTGGCCGTCTACGTCAAGCGGTTGCGCGCCAAGCTCGGCGCGCATCATCGGGTGGAGACCGTGTGGGGACGCGGATACGTGTGGGGCAGAGCGGATCTCGTCCGAGCCGCCGGGTGAACGTCAGTGCTGGAAGCCCCGGAAGGCGTCGAGCAGCTTTCCGCGGGCCTCGCCCGAAAGGCTCTCCGCGGGCAACTCCCCCACCGCCTGAATGGTGCGCCGGAATTGCTCGAGGTAGACATCGCACCCGTCGCACAGCGAAAGGTGTTCCAGGAAGCGCTCTTCGGCGGCCGCAGACAGCGTACCGTCCAGGAATGCGGTGACGAGTTCGACGAATTCATCGCAATTCACGACAGCACCTCCTCCGCATCGAAATACCCTTCCAGTTTCGCGCGTATCGCCGCCCGCGCCCGGTGCAGGATGACCCGCTGGTTTCCGGCTGAGACCTCGAGCAGCGCGCACACCTCCTCGGAGGAATAGCCTTCCATATCCCGCAGCACCAGCACGATGCGGTGACGGTCGGGCAGTTCGGCCAGGGCCGCGCCCACCACCCGCGCGAACTCGGCCCGCTCGGTGGCGGTTTCCGGCTCCGACCAGGGCTGCGGCTTCTGCCCGGCCTTCCAGTGCCCGGGGTAGGGGTCCCCGGCCGCGCGGAAACGATCCGGGTCCACGCTGGGACCCTCGTCCTCGGATTGCAGGCTGGCGAACGGCAGGGTCCGACTCTCGGCGATACCGCGCTTCTTGGCAGTGTTGACCAGGATCCGATACACCCAGGTCTTGAACGCCGCGCGCCCCTGGAAGCCGTCGATGCCGCGGATCACCGCCAGCCACGCCTCCTGCACCACTTCCTCGGCGGAGGCATTGGTGGAGACGAACGAGCGCGCGAGCCGCAGCATGCCGGGCGACCAGGCATCGAGCACGAGCTGAAAGGCGCTCTCGTCCCGTTTTCGGAGGTTGCCCACCAGGACGTCGTCCGGTGGCAGGAGGTGGCCCACCCGTACTCCTCGCTCGACACAACAGGCTGTCATCGGCGACTCTAGCGCTCGTTCGGGCGCGGCATCGGGTCGATCACACCAATTCGGGATCCTGGGTGACGCACAGCAGCGCGGAACCTCGGTCGAGAAGAGTTCGGCCATGGCCGCGGCGAGCTGATCGCGGCGGGTGACCCGAATGCCCCTGGCACCGCACAATTCGGCGTAGTCGGCCCAATCCGGGTTGTGCAGGGAGGTGTGCCACACCGGATAGTCGGCGGCGAGCTGCTCCTTGCTGATCTTCCCGAGCGAGCCGTTGTCGAGCAGGATGTGCTTGATCGGAATCGAATACTTGACGGCCGTGGTGATTTCGGCCGCGTACTGCGCGAAACCGCCGTCACCGGTGACCGCGACGATGGGCCGACCCGGCGCGGCCGCCCACGCGCCCAGCGCGGCCGGGTAGCCGAAGCCGATCGAGCCCAGATAGCCCGACATGAGAACCGGCTGGCCCGACGACTCCAGATAGCGGCCCAGCGAATACGCGTGATTGCCGACGTCCACGGTGACCACGGCGTCCGCCGGTAGCGCGGCGGTCAAGGCCGCGAAGACCGCGGCGGCCGAAACACCCTGGCCGCGATCGTCATTCGCCCGCCGCTGCTTCTCCGCCCGCCAGATCGCCCGCCGCGCGGCGATATCCGGACGCTGGTCGACCGCCGCCAGGCGTTCGGGGACGGCGCGCAACGGTTTCGCCAGCCGCTCCAGGGTGAGCGCGGCATCGCCGAGGATGCCGACGGTCGCCGCGTCCCAGCGTTCAACGCCCGCGCGGGTGTCGTCGATGGAGATGATCGGCTTGTAGGCGGCGATGCCGGTGTGATCGGAGAACGAGGCGCCCACCACGAGGAGCAGATCGGATTCGTTCATCAGCCAGCTGGCGACCGGGGTGCCGCTGCGGCCCAGCACGCCCGCGCTCAGCGGACTGTTCTCGGGCACAATACCTTTGGCCTTGAACGTGGTGAGGATCGGGCAGTTCAGCAACTCGGCCAGGGCAGTGAGTTCCGCGGTGGCCTCGCGAGCGCCGTGACCGGCGATCAGGACCGGGCGGCGGGCCCGGAAGATCAGCCCCGCCGCGCGCGCCAGGGTGGCGGCGTCGGGCGCGGTGCGGTGCGGGCGCAGGCGGTCGCCGGGGACACCGGCGGCGCGGTCGCTGGGCTGAGGCTGTACCTCGTCGGGCAGCACCAGATGGGTGACACCGCGCAGGTCGATCGCCCGCTTGACGGCGAGGGCGGCCAGTTCGGCGGGGTCGCTGTCGGCGGCCACGGTGGCGCCCCAGGCCGCCACATCACGGAACACCGTGGTCAGGTCGAGGTCCTGGAATGCGCCGCGGCCCCGCACCTTCGAGCGCACCTGGCCGGAGATCGCGACCACCGGCGCGCCGTCGAGTTTGGCGTCGTAGAGACCGGTCAGCAGGTTGGTCGACCCCGGCCCGGCGATGGCGAAACAGGCTGCGGGACGGCCGGTCAGCTTGCCGTAGGCCGACGCGGCGAAGGCGGCGGCCCCCTCGTGACGGATGCCTATATAGGTGAGTTCGCCGCGCTCCTCGGCGCGGCGCAGGGCGTCGGCGAAGCCGAGATTGGAGTGCCCGACCATGCCGAACACGTGGGTGACGCCGTAGTTGACGAGGGTCTCCACGATCACGTCGGCCATCGAGCGCGGCGGCGCGAGCGGCTCGGGCACCCGGACGTAGAGGCCCGAATCATCTTGGCGCACTTCGTAGGTCGGGACGCCGTCGTCGAATCCGGCGGGCGGCTTGCCGCTGATCGGGTCGAAGTCGTAGCCGTGCCAGGGGCAGCGCAGCCAGCCGTTCTCGATCGAGCCCTCCCCCAGCGGTCCGCCCTGGTGCGGGCAATGATTGGCCAGCGCGCCGAAGCGGTCGCCGCAGCGACTCAGGGCCACGCTGTGGCCGCCCACCGTGACGGTCCGGACCCGCCCCTCGCCGGGCTGATCCACGGCCTCCACCCGATGCCATCGCGCGTCGTGTTCACTGTCCATCTGTAACGACTCCTTACCCTCTGGGATCTGTGCCGGGTGCATGCGCAGTTCCCCGCACACCGCACCGCGTTACAGCCGAGGAGAGGATCCAGAGATGACGACAGCCGAGGACTACCGCCGCACCCGGGAGAGCCTGCACGCGGTGGCGGAGCAACTGCTCGCCGGGCCGCAGTACCGGCGCAGTGGCACGATTCGGCTGGCCGCCGCGCCGGGCGGGTTCGCCACCGTACGGGAGCCGAAAGTCGCTGTGCGCGAGGACCTGCTGCTGCTCGATGACGCGCCGATCGGCAAGCTGCACGGCGCGACCATCGCCGACCTGGCCGCGGCGGCCGGGCTGGAATCCGGCCTGCCGGACGGCGTCTACACCGATGTCACCGGCTTCGACCCGCACGCCGAACTCTGGATCGACCCGGATCAGGCGCGAATCCTCACGCGCGCCTACGAACTCGGCGACACCGCGCTGCGTGCCCTCGCGCCCGACCACACACCCACCCTGTGGCCGGAACACTTCGACCTCGGCTTCGACGTGGACGAGGTCAATTACGGTGTCTCCCCCGGTGATTCATCGATCGCCGAGCCCTACGCCTACGTCGGCCCGTGGACCCCGCGCACCGGCGAGTTCTGGAACCAATCCTTCGGCGCGGCCCGCACGATCGCCGAACTCGGCGGCCCCGAAGGACTGCTCGCCTTCTTCACCGAGGGCAGGCAACTCGCCGCCGACAAGGCCGAATAGTTACTGGTATCCCGTCGCGCCGTCGATGCGTTCGCGCAGCAGGTCCGCGTGGCCGGCGTGGCGGCCGTATTCCTCGATCATGTGCAGGTAGATCCAGCGGAGGGAGATTTCCTTGCCGCTGCGGGGGTGGACGATCGTGCGGTCGAGGGGGAGGTCGGCGATGGCCTTGTCGCAGTCGGTGATCTCCGCGAGCAGACGGGCGTAGTCGGCTTCCGCCTGGTCGGGGTCGGTGTCGTCGAAGTCGCCGTCGCGGTTGGTCTCGGTGCAGTAGACGTACTCGACCTGTTCACCGGCGGCCGCCAGCCGGAACCAGCCGCGTTCGACCTCGGTCATGTGGCGGAGCAGACCCAGCAGGGACATGGTGGACGGTTCCACGCTGCGGGCTGCGAGCTGAACACCGTTGAGGCCCTGGCATTTCCAGAGCAGGATCTCGCGACCTCGGTTGAGCAGGGAGTCGAGCTGAGCACGTTCGTCACCGGTGAGCACCTGGGGTGTGCGGGCGATTTCCGGGGCAGTCCACGTCATTCCCGGACTGTAGCGCCGCGACCTGCCGCCCCGAAACCGAATTCGCGCCCGCCCGGAGTCCGGGACGGGCGCGAATCGGGTGAAGCCGTTGCTACAGGCCGTTGTTCAGGAAGTCGATGACCGACCGCTCGAAGGCGTCCTTGCGCTCGATCATGACCCAGTGCCCGCAGCGGGCGAAGGTGCGCAGGTCCGCGTTGGGCAGCTGGCGGGCGGCGAACAGCGCGCCCTCCACCGGGGTGACCCGGTCGTCGCGGCCCCACAGGATCAGTACTTCCTGCTTGATGCCCTTCAGCCGCGCCCACAGCGGGACCGGTTCGGCCAGCTTCGGGTTGTAGAAGGTGGCGTAGGCGTCGCGCAGGGCGGCCTGTCCCTTGGGATCGGCGGCCGCCTTCAGGCGCTTGGCGACGAGTTCCTCGGTCAGGGTGGCCGGGTTGGACACCATGGCCCGCAGGAAGCCCATGGCCTTCTCGTCGCTGGGCGCGGCGTTGAACTCCATCAGGCGCGTAATACCCTCGGACGGTTCGGGTCCCAGGATGTTCACCCCGACTCCGCCCGGCGCCATCAGCACCAGCCGGTCCACCCGACCCGGATGTTCCAGCGCCAGCAGCGTCGCGACCGTGCCGCCCATGGAATTGCCGAGCAGGTGCGCCTTCTCGATGCCGAGCTCGTCGAGCAGCCCGATCACGGCATCGGCGGCGATGCGCAGGTAGTTGCGCTCGTAGACCTCCGGCCGCCCGCTCTCGCCGAAGCCGGGCTGATCCAGGACCAGGCAACGGAAGTGCTGGGCCAGCACTTCCAGGTTGTCGCCGAAGTTGGCCCAGCCGGAGACGCCCGCGCCGGACCCGTGCAGCAGCACCAGCGCCGGGCCCTCGCCCGCCTCGTGGTAGCGCAGCTTGTGGCCGTCGACGGTGACCCAGCGGGTGGTGTTCTCGACCGTGAACGTCATCAGAGCATCCGATCCGCGACCTCGAGGCCCATCGCACCCTTGCCGTACATGGCCAGCGCCCGCTCCACATCGTTGATGACGTGCACGCTACCGGCGTGCGCGTCGCGCCAGTTGCGCTCGATCACGTTCGGCTTGCGGATGGCGTGGCCGCCGGAGTTCTTGAACAGCAGGTCGATCGCCTCGAGCGCGCGCTCGGTGCCGCGCACCTGATCGCGGCGGGTGGCCAGGCGCAGCTCGAACGGGATCTCCTCGCCCGCGGTGGCGTAGCGCAGCTGCTCGCCCATATTGCGTTCCATCTGGAGGACCGCGGCGTCGATTTCCGAAGCGGCACGGGCGATCCGGACGTGGGCGAAGGGATCGTCGGACACCTTCTGGCCGCCGTAGGACAGCCGCACCCGCTCACGCTGCCGCTCGATGTGCGCCTCGTACGCGCCCTGCGCGGCACCGATGATCGGGGCGGTGATGGTGTTGGAGAACAGCGCGCCGAACGAGATCTTGTACAGCGGCGAGGTATTCACCGCCTGGCCGGGGCCGACCAGGTTGGCCTGATCGGTCGCCGAGTAGGCGCGATGGGTCGGCACGAACGCCTGCTCGATGACGATGTCGTTGGAGCCGGTGCCCGACAGGCCCGACACGTTCCAGGTGTCCTCGATGCGGTAGTCGGTGCGCGGCACCAGGACCGTGTAGTAGTCCATGCCGGTCTCGGTCGGGACCAGCGCGCCCAGGAACACCCACTGCGCGTGATCGCAGCCGGAGGAGAACTGCCAGCGGCCCGACAGCTCGTAGCCGCCGTCGACCACCTTCAGCTTGCCGGTCGGCGCGTAGGAGGACGACACCAGGGTGTCGGGGTTCTCCGACCAGACATCCTGCTGCGCCTGATCCTCGAACAGGGCCAGCTGCCACGGGTGCGCGCCCAGCACCGAGGACACCCACGCGGTGGACGGGCACACGGTGCCGATGGTGCGGATCACCTCGTAGAAGGCGACCGGGGACTCCTCGAGGCCGCCGAAGCGCGCGGGCTGCAACATGCGGAACACACCGGCCTCGGTGAGCTCGGCAATGCTGGCGTCGGGCACCCGCCGCTGCTCCTCGGCCTGGGTCGCGCGTTCCGCGATCGCGGGCAGTAGATCGCGAACCCGATCGAGCACCTTGTTGGTCATGCGGGTGTTCCTCCTCGTGCCAGAGTTTCTGCCTTCGAAGCTATGGCCCGGGAAGTGTTTCGAACCGAAATAGTCCCGTTGATCGGAACGAGGGTTATTTGTGGGCGTACTCCCAGAGAATGTCCTCGTCGAGAGCCTTGCGGATGTGGTCTTCCAGGTCCTGGTTCCAATCCTGGGGCTGCGCCACGGCGACCCAGCCGTCCAGGACGGTGGTGCCGTATTTGTGGCCGTGACCGGCGGGCACCGACTGCGCGTGCGCGAGGTCGGCGCTCACCTGCCAGAAGGTGACGATCGGCCACCAGCGGATGGACTTGGAGACGTCCGAGCCGCGCGGCTCCTTCAGCCAATCCGGTTGGGTGAACAGCAGATCCGGTGACCACCAGACGATCGGGTCGGAGGCGTGCTGGAGGTAGACGACGCGCGGATCGGTCCACGGGCGAGCGGGTTTGGCGAGATCCTGCGCGGTGGCGCCGAAGCGGACCAGCAGACCGTCGGCGTAGATGGGCAGGATCTCCGGGGTCCCCGGGTCGCGGCGCTGCTCGAGCTGGGTCCAGATCCGGTTGGAGTTGGGCGGGCCCACCCACAGCACGCCGTCGACCAGGGTGCGGATGTCATCGAGACCGGTGAACGCGCCCTCGGAGCCCTGCGAGCCCAGACTCTCGCCGTACACCAGCAGTTTCGGGCGATGCTCCGGCGGCAGCGTCGCCCACTTCTCGTGCACGGCGTGGATCAGCAGTTTTCCGGCCTCGGTCGCCTTGTTGCGGTCCGACAGGAACGACAGGACGCTGGGCAGATACGAGTACTGGGTGGCGGCGATCGCCTCGTCGCCGCCGTACATGTACTCGATGGACTCCGCGGTCTGGGTGTCCACCCAGCCGGTGCCGGTGGTCGTCACCACCACGAGCGCCTTGCGGTCCCAGGCATTGGTCCGATCCAGTTCCCGGACAACCAGATTCGCGATGTCCTCCGGCGTCTTGGCCGACTCCAGGCCCGCATACACCCGAATCGGTTCGCGCGCGGGCTTTCCCGTCACCCCGGTGATCCGCTCGGCGGTCGGCGCGGTCGCCACGAACCAGCGCCCCTCCGAGCCGAGGGTCTTCCACTCCGCCAAAGATGCTGGGCTGCCCGACCTTTCGGGCAGCTGCGGCTGGATCGCGCTCGGCGAGGTCTTGCCATTGCGGGCGCTGAACGCCGAATTCGCCACATTGAAGAAGCCGCGCGCCAGCACACCCTGGAACAGCAGCACCGCCAGCACGGCCACGATGACCACCACCGCCGGATACGCGATGTTCCGCGGTATCCGCAAATCCAGATTCGCCAGCCGCACCAGCCCCCGAATCATCCACCGCACCAGACGAAACACCCCGATGACCAAGGCCACGGTCAGCCCTGCCACGAGCTCGGCGCGCAGATATCCCGAAGTGGTAGTCGGATCCATCCCCATCAGTACTTCCAAATCCCGCTGCCACCGCGCCGACCGCGCCAGCACCAGCCCCGCCCCCACCACACACACCAACACCACCACGATCTTGGTGATCCCCCGCGCCACATCCGACGGATGCCACAACTTCGCCCACGTCCCCGCCTCGGGAATCCGCGGCCACACCCACTTCAAGAACGCCCACTGCAGCACACACCCGACGCCGTACCCGATGGCCGCACTGATCCCGGTGACCAGCCCCTGAAACAACCACGTACGCGGCATCAACGAAGGCGAACACGACCAAGCGAAGAAGATCGCCGCCACCACCAACCCCGGATAACTCGGCCGCACCACATCCTCGAGCCGATCCGCAACCGCCCAAGCCCGCCCCACCAACGACCGCTCCCACCCCGGGCGAGTGGATTTCTCACCGCCCGCACCCACATTGGAGCCGCCTGTCTCTGGGACCGTCGCCCCGGTGTCAGCCGGTGTCCCCTCGCTGCTGCGCTCGTCTTCCGCCGCCATGCCCCGAGTCTTCCCGCCGCGCCCGCCCCGCACCCGAACGACACGCGTGGGCAAGGCCACCGCCGGTGATGAACCCGGGATAGCCGAGTGGTCAGGGGCGGTGGCGGGCGGCGGTGGTGCCGGCTCGGCGGCCGAAGAAGGTGGCGTCGCCTAGGGAGGTGCCGGAGATGTAGCCGAAGCCGTGGAGGCCGTTGGCTGCTCGGCCTGCGGCGTAGAGGCCGGGGATGGGGCGGGCGTCGAGGTTGAGGACGTGGCCGTCCAAGTCCGTGTGGAGGCCGCCGAGGGTGAAGACCGAGGCGCCGGTGCCTCGGCGGTCGCCTGCTTCGGCGGGTGGGCGGATGCCTGCCTTGACGTCGATGGCGGCGAAGGGGGCGGTCAGGGGGCGGAGCCAGCGGGTGGACTTGTGGTGGTCGAGATCCTGTCCGTGGGTGGCGAATTCGTTGTAGCGGGTGATGGTGGCGACCAACGAGCCGGAAGGTAGACCGGTGAGGGCCTCCAGCTCTTCGGGGGTTTCGGCGACGTGGGTGGGTTGGACGCCCCAGCGTTGGGGTTCGGGGACGTCTTCGAAGCCGGTTTCGTCGACGATGACCCAGACGGCGGTGTCGTCTCCGGCCCAGCTGCCGCCCATGTTCTGGCGGTACAGCGCGTGCTGGCCGATGCGGCCGGGGTAGGTGTCCTCGTTGATGAAGCGGCGGCCCAACGCATTCACCACCAGGCCGCGGGCGGCGAGACCGGGGATGAGGGACATGCCGACCTGTCCGGCGGACATGTGACGGACGGCCGCGCCGAGGGCCTGCGCCATGCGGATGCCGGAGCCGTCGTCGGTGCCCGCGCTGACCTTGGTGTGGCCCAGCAACTCCGGCGCGTGCGCGGCGAGCATCTCGTCGTTGTCGACGAAACCGCCTGTGGTGAGCACGATTCCACGGTGCGCGCGGATGGTGATCTCCTTACCGTACTGGCGCGCGACCACACCGGCCACGACCCCTTCCGCATCGACGATCAGCGCGGTGGCGGCGGTGTCGAACAATGCGGTGGCACCGGCGGATTCGGCCGCCGCGGTGAGGCACTCCATCAGCAGCTTGCCGCCGAAGTCATTGGCCGTCGGCCGGTGCCCGCGCGGCGCGGGCGCGGCGGATTCGGTGAAGGGCCAGCTGTTCTCGCCGAGCCACATGAGCCCGTCGTCGGTGGGCGGCACCCAGGTGGGCGCGTCCCACATGCTCGGCTTGAACGGCACGCCCCGGTCCACCAGCCAGTGGAAGTGCTCGACGCTGCCCGCGCAGTACTCCTCGATCTTGGCGGCGTCCGCGCCCGCCCCGAGCGCCGCCTTCAGGAAGTCCGCCATCGCCTCGGGGGTGTCGTCGAATCCGCAGGCGGTCTGTATCGGTGTGCCGCCGCCGAGGTAGATCTCCCCGCCCGACATGGCCGACGCGCCGCCGGGCCCGCCCGCGCGATCGATCACCAGTACCCGCGCCCCGGCGTAGGCCGCCTCGTAGGCGGCCGCCGCGCCCGCCGCCCCGTACCCGACGACCAGCACATCGGTGTCGAGGTCGTAGTGGCTCACCTGGCTCGCCGCCCGCGGCGTGACCGAATTCCGCACTGTCATGCTTCGACGGTGCCCGCTCGAGGGCCTCCTACTTAGCGGTACATCTTGCTGACCGAATCCCCGATCCCGTTGACCGGGACTGTGACCCGTCACGCGACCGAGCAGTGGGGATGGTGTGTGAACGGCGTCACTGTGGTTGGGGACGCCTGCACGAGGAGGAGAGTCAATGCGGATTCTGGTCACCGGAGTCACCGAGCCGAGCGGCCGGGCCGTGGCGCGCATGCTGCTGGCGGCGGGCCACGAGGTGGTCGGACTGGACCGGCAGCGGCATCGCTATGTGGACCCGCGGGTCGAGGTGATCATCGGCGATCTGTCCGATGCCGGCGCGGCCGCCCGCGCGGCGGCCGGGGCGGACGCCATCGTGCACCTGTCGGGCACGGCCACCGCGACCATCGCCCGCACCGCCCAGGAATCCGGCGCGCGCCTCGTGGTTCCCGTTGCGGCGGGCCGAGATTCGAGCGTCGAGCAGAGCGTGACCGCCTCCGGCGCGGACGCGCTGATCGTGCGCACCGCCCTGGTGGCCGGTCGCCGCATGGATTCCCGCGCCTGGCGCACCCTCGAGGGCCTGACCGGCGGCAAGGGCAGCATCCAGGTGCTGCACTACGACGACCTGGAGCGTTTCCTCGTGCTCGCGGCGCTCTCGCAGCGCGGTGGCGTGGTCGGGCTGGCCGCGCCGGGTGAGGTGTCCGGGGACGAGGTCAAGCGCATCTTCGCCGACGCGGGCGTGAAATACAGTGCGTGGCTGCCGAAGTCGTCAACCGCCCCGGACCGCGTCGACGCGTCCGCGGCCCGCGAGGACTGGGGCTTCCGCTACGGCTGGACCGCCGCCGAGACGGTCGCCGATGTGGCGCGCGGCCTGCACGGGCGCAAGGCCGGCGGCTCGGGCATCCACGCCCGCCGCGGCGCGATCCCGCTGCCCACCCACGTGGTGCCGCAGAACGCCCCGACCTCCGACGGCTACGCGCTGAAATCCGCTGCCCCCGAGGGTCTTCAGGGTGAGTTCGACGATCTGGTCGACGACCGCATCCCGGTCTACACGGCCACCAACACCTCCGAGGCACTGCCCGGCCCGCTCACCCCGCTGACCATCGACCTACAGGCCGGTGCGATTCGTCTCGGCAACGAGGCCATGGGCAATATGATCGCCATCGAGGGAATCGCGTTGGAGCACTGGGTTTCCCGGGTCACCAGCGTGCTCGGCCACAATATGTACATCAACGCCTCCATCGGCGTCTTCTCCGCGCAGAACATGCCGGGCTGGGACGAGGAGAGCGTGCGCCGCGACGTCTACGGCACCATCGGCGATGTCGAACTGCATCCCAAGGGCCGCCCGGCCATGCCGACCGGAATGGCCGCCCGCGCAGGCACTTTCAAGGCGATGGGCCGGGTCGCGGCCACCGCGATGAAGTACGCCAAGACCGCCGAGCACATCAATGCCGCCTCGCACGCGGAAGCCCTGACCCGCGACGAGATCTCCGAGCTCACCGACGAGCAGCTGCACGCCCGCGCCCTGCTGTGGCGCGACCGCCTCAACCAGGCGTGGCAGGCGGCGTCGATCGGCGTGATGATGACCGGCGCGGCCACCGCTGCCCACAAGGGCGAGGTGAAGATCAACCTCGAGCGCCTGGAATCGGCCAAGACCATGCTCGCCGTGGAGCGGCTGGCGGCCTTGTGCCGCAAGGACGCCGGGCTGCAGGAGGTCGCCAAGAGCGGCGATGTCGGCGCGGCCCGGGAGAAGTCGCCCGAATTCGCACAGGCCCTGGATCAGGAGCTGGCCCGCATCGGCCACCGCGGTCCCGGCGAGTGCGAGCTCATCAACGCCACCTTCGGCGACCGCCCCGAACTGCTGGTGACCGCCGCCGGGCGGGCCGCGGAAATGCCCGCGCCGCACCGGGAACCGGTGCCGGAGCCGACCAGCCGCACCGCCAAGATGGCGGTCGGCGCGACCGTCTACCGCGAGCGCGCCCGCGACGCCGTCGTGCGGGTCACCAACTGCCTGCGCCTGGCCACCCAGGAGCGGGCGGCACGCCTGGTGAAGGCGGGCAAGCTCACCGAGATCGAGGACTCGGCGTTCCTGAATCTGGACGAGATCCTGTGGGCCCCGGCCGATCTGAAGGAGCGCGTCGCCCGGCGTCGCGCCGAGCGGGCCAAGTTCCAGGCCGTGCGGATGCCCGACGTGGTCAACGGCCCGTGGGAGCCGGAAGAGATCTCCGGGGCGATCGCGGTGGGCGAGACCATCTCCGGGCTGGGTGTGAGCCCCGGCGTGGTGGAGGGCACGGTCAAGCGCATCCTGACCCTCGACGACGATATCGAGCCCGGCGACATCCTGGTGGCCGCGGTGACCGATACCGGCCACACCGCCATGTTCGCCTACGCGGGCGCGGTGGTGACCGATATCGGCGGCGCCGCTTCGCATGCCGCGATCGTGGCGCGCGAGTTCGGTGTGCCGTGCGTGGTGGACACCAAGACCGCCGTCGACGCCCTCAAAGATGGGCAGCGCGTCCGGGTGGACGGCGCGGCGGGCACGGTGACCCTGCTGGCCGATGTCGAGTAGCACTCGACAGCACGTCTCGAATAGCCCTGTGCACCAGTAAGTCTCACTGATCGGCCGCTCCGTCTCACTGAGCGGGACCCGCACCGGACCGTCGTCACCGCGACACCGGGCGGTCCCGCTCTGGATACCAACCAGTCCCCATGTTGGGGCGGAATGAACGGCAACCAAACCTCCGCAGCGCAGCCGGAGCCGGGTGTGGGTCCGGCCTCGGCGCAACGGACCGCGACGACCTGTCCCGGTCCGCGTTGTACCGAAAGGAAAATCGCAAGTGACGATTTCACGTGCTGTGCGTGGCACGCTGACCGGTGTCGCCGCCGCTCTCATCGCCGCCGTGCCGATCACCCTGACCCCGGCCGTGCAGGCGGCTCCGACGAGTGCGATTCTGCGCCAGGCCCCGGTCGGCGCGGACTTCAAGCTGCAGGCCGCGCCGAACGCCCGCGATATCGGCGGGGTCGCCGCCAACAACGGCGTCGCGAAGATCAAGACGGGCGTGGTGTACCGCACCGACGCCCTCAATCGCCTCACCGCCGCCGATCAGCAGACGCTGGTCGCGGCCGGGGTCACCAAGGTGATCGACTTCCGCAGCCCGACCGAGCGCGCCGCGAGCCCGGACGCGCTGCCGGGCTCGATCCCGGAGGAGTCGCTGCCGGTCTACGACCCCAACAACGACTTCTACCTGTTCTTCGCCAAGCTCGTACAGGGCGGGCCGACCGTGCAACAGCAGCAACTGGGCGACGGCAAGGGCGCGGAGTACATGCGCAATTACTACAAGTGGATGGTCACCGACTCGACCGCCCGCACCCAGTTCGCCACCGCGCTGAAGGAGATCGCCGACGCTCCCGGCGCGATCCTCTACCACTGCACCGCGGGCAAGGACCGCACCGGCTGGATGACCGCGATCCTGATGAGCATCCTGGGCACCCCGGACGCCGCGATCTACGACAACTACCTGCAGTCCAACGATCGCCTCGCGGCCTCCAACAAGGCCACCCTGGACGGTCTGGTCGCCAAGGGGCTGGTCACCGATCCGTCGCTGTTCACCCCGGTGCTCGGCGTGCAGAGTGACTACCTGGCCGCGGCGTTCGATCAGGCCAAGCAGTCCTACGGCACCATGAACGCCTTCGTCTCGCAGGGCCTGGGTATCGACGGCGCGACCGTCGGCAAGCTGCAGGCCAAGCTGGTCCAGCAGGGCGGCGTCGGCGCCGGTCCGTTCGGCAGCTAGTCGTTTTACCACGGATGCCGGCGTCGCGAACCTGACGACGTCGGCATTCGTGTGTCCGCGTCATGTCCGCTTCCGGTCGGGTACGCACGTGCGAAAATTCGCATGGTGCACGAGATCTGGGAACTGGACGGTCGGCGCACTCGCTCGGTGAGTGCGGAGAACCCCACCGGCGCACCCGGCGGGGGCGGCCGGGCCATCTCGGGGACAGGCGCATTCGCGGCGGCGGGGCTGGGGCGCGGCTGGAAGGTGTCCCCGTCGATCGATGTGGGGCCGGGGGAAACCGCCACGCTCGCCGACGTTTCCGGGCCCGGCGTGATCCGGCATCTGTGGCTCACCACCGATCGCGGACTGCTGCGCGACTTCACGCTCCAGATGTATTGGGACGGTGCGGCCGAACCCGCGGTCGCGGTGCCGCTGGGGGATTTCTTCTGCAACGGCTGGGGTGAGTTGGCGCTCATCGACTCCGCCATGATCGTGGTCGCGCCCGCGGGCGGGCTGAACAGCTACTGGCCCATGCCCTTCCAACACCGCGCTCTCATCACCCTGCACAACGGGTCCGAGCGGGCCGCACCCGTCTATTACCAGATCACCTATCTGGAGGAGGAGTTACCCGGCGCCGCCGGGTATCTGCATGCCCGGTGGCGGTGCAGCGATCCGCTGGGCAGCCCGGCGGATCATCCGATCGTCGAAATCGACGGTGGCCCCGGCCGGTACGCGGGCACCTATCTGGCGGTGCAGCCGCGCGCGGCGGGCTGGTGGGGCGAGGGGGAACTCAAGTTCTATCTGGACGATGACACCGAATTCCCTACGGTGTGCGGCACCGGAACCGAGGACTATTTCGGCGGCGCCTGGAATTTCGATCTCGAGGGCGCTTATCGCCCCTACTCCACCCCCTATCTGGGCATGCCGCAGGTGTTACCGCCGCATCGAATCTACGAACCGCACCAGCGATTCGGCATGTACCGCTGGCACATTCCCGACCCGATCTGTTTCGACGACGGGCTGCGCGCCACCGTGCAGGCGCTGGGCTGGCGCGACGACGGGCACTACCTCCCGCTCGAGCAGGCGCATGTGGCCTCCACCGCGTTCTGGTATCACGCACTCCCCTGATCCTCGCGGCTCCCGTAACGATTGCGGGAAAACAGGAAGAATGCGATTGCTATTGCGTAAAACGCGTCGAATGCGCGCCGCGCGGGTGCATGGTATTGCTATGCGCGCCTTGGTTGTCGAGAAGCCTGGACAGTTCTCCGTGGAGACCGTTCCGGATCCGCTACCGGGCGTCGGCGATGTGGTGATCCGAGTGGACGCGGTCGGCATATGCGGCACCGATATCCATATCGTGGAGGGCGAATTCCCGCCCACGCCCTATCCGATCGTGCCGGGACACGAATTCGCCGGGGAAGTCGTGGCGCTGGGGCGCGACGCGGCCGGAGTGCGAGTGGGTGACCGGGTGGCGGTGGATCCCTCACTGTTCTGCGGGCACTGCCACTACTGCGCGATCGGGCGCGGCAACCTGTGCGAGAACTGGGGTGCCATCGGCGATACCGTGGACGGCGCGATGGCCGAGTACGTGAAAGTGCCCGCCGCCAACTGTTATCGGCTGCCCGGCCATCTCTCGCCCGCGCACGGCGCTCTGGTGGAACCGCTCTCGTGCGCGGTGCACGGATTCGATGTGCTGCCACGGCGTCTCGGCGCGCACTATCTGATCTACGGTGCGGGCACCATGGGTCTGCTCATGTTGCAACTGGGTCTCGCGGCGGGCGCGGCGTCGGTGTCGGTCGTCGACACCAATGCCGATCGGCTCGCCATCGCCCGCACGCTGGGCGCGGACGCGGCCACCGTCTCCGCCGACGATATGGACCGGCCCGAGGGCTGGGAGATCGTGATCGATTGCAGCGGAACGGTGGCCGCCGTCGAGGACGGGCTCTCGCGGGTCCGGCGCGGCGGCACCTATCAGCAGTTCGGTGTCGCCCCCGCGGCGGCGCGCGCGAGCATCTCGCCGTTCCGCATCTACAACGACGAGATCACGATCGTGGGCTCCATGGCCGTCCTGCACAGCTTCGGGCGGGCCGTGGATCTGATGGGCGAGGGCGTGATCGACGCCGACACGGTGATCACCCACGACTTCGCCCTCGACGAGTTCGGCGATGCCCTGCGGACCTTCCGCGCGGGCACCGGACGCAAGATCCAGCTGCATCCCGGACGACGGGCGGCACGATAAGACGGGTAAGGCCAATGACGGTCGTAGCCGGGGTCGATTCGTCGACCCAGTCCTGCAAGATCGTGGTGTGCGACGCGGATACCGGAACGGTATTGCGCCACCGCCAGATTCCGCACCACGACGGGACGGAAGTGCCGCCGGACATGTGGTGGGAGGCGCTGCGCGCGGCCTGCGACCGCATGATGCGGGATGTGGAGGCCATCGCCGTGGCCGGGCAGCAGCACGGGCTGGTGGTGCTGGACGCCGCCGGACATCCGGTGCGGGACGCGCTGCTGTGGAACGACACCCGATCGGCGGAGGCGGCCACCCAGCTGGTGAGCGAACTGGGCGGTCCGCAGGCGTGGGCGGACGCGGTGGGCAGCGTGCCGCTGGCCGCGCACACCGTCGCCAAGCTGCGCTGGTTCGCCGACCATGAACCGGAGCTGGCCGATCGCACGGTGCGGGTGCTGCTGCCGCACGACTATCTGACCTGGCAACTGCGCGGCGGGGATCCGGCGACCGAGCCGACCACCGATCGCGGGGACGCGTCGGGGACCGGATATTGGTCGCCCGCCGACGGCTCGTATCGGCCCGACCTGCTGTCGATGGCCTTCCGCGGACGCAGCCCCGCACTACCCCGGGTGCTGGCTCCCGCCGAGATCGCCGGGCACACGCCGGGCGGTCGGCTGGTGGCGGCCGGGACCGGCGACAATGCCGCCGCCGCACTGGGTTTGGGGATCGAGGACGGGGATGTGGTGGTGTCGCTGGGCACCAGCGGGACGGTCTTCACCCGTGCCGCCAGCCCTTCTGCCGACCCCTCGGGCGCAGTCAACGGATTCGCCGACGCCACCGGAGCGTTCCTGCCCTTGGTGTGCACTCTCAACGCGGCGCGCGTGCTGGACGCGACCGCCGTCCTGCTCGGCACGGATGTGTCCGGCCTGGAAGTGCTGGCCGCCCAATCCCCCGCAGGCGCGGACGGTCTCACGCTACTGCCCTACATCGCCGGTGAACGCACCCCGAATCTCCCCTACGCCACCGGCAGTCTGCACGGCCTGCGCCCGCACACCATGCGGCCGCATCATCTGGCCCGCGCCGCCATCGAGGGCATGCTCTGCAATATCGCCGACGCCCTCGACCGCCTGCCGACGGTCCCGCATCGAATCCTGTTGATCGGCGGTGCATCCCGCTCCCGCCTCATCGCCCACGCCGCCGCCACCATCTTCGGCCGCACCGTGACCGTCCCCAACCCCAGCGAATACGTCGCCCTAGGCGCAGCCCGCCAAGCCGCCTGGGCATTACGCGGCGGCCCCCGCCCACCCCGCTGGCCCACCCCCTCGGGCACCGAATTCCACACCCTTACAGCGGGAATCGGCGCCGCGATCCGCCAACGCTACGCGGAAATCAGAGACACCTACTACCCCTAGCCCACGTTCCGGTAAACCACCGAATCATCGGACAGATAGTCATCCCAAGTCTTGTGCCGAGTGATGTAAGTCCGAATAGCGTCCCTGACGATCTCCTGCTTCGACCGCCCCTCCATCGCCGCCTGCGCACCCAGCGCAGCTTCTTCGTCCTCGCTGAGCCGCAAAGTCCATGCCACGGGGAAGTCATACCACCTCCAGGTAGCCATCAGCGACACAACTGTGAAATATCCTCACCTCACAAACCGCGCGGCTGCATGAGGAGTCGGGAGTACTCACTGCGGTGAAACGGACAAAATTCCGCACTGAGTACACCTTGATCTTGATTCAGTGGGGTTTGCGGAGGGCGGCGACGCGGTAGACCGGGTCGGGGCGGGGGCGGTCCTGGTCGGGGAGGGCGGCCAGCGCGGCGGTCAGGGATTCGGACGCGGAGGCGTTCAGGGTCTGGTACCAGGCGAAGTGGGGTAGTTGGTGGAGCAGGTCGCGGGGTGAGCTGCCCTGGCCGTGGCCCACATAGGTGGCTTCGGCCGCTGGTAGCAGGCCGAAGCGGCGGCCGACCTCGGTGAATACCGTTGGCGCGTCGGGTTTGTCGATGGTGTGGGCTCGTTGGACCGGCTCGAGGATCGCGGACACGTCGCTCGGCACGTGGTACATGGCGAAGTTCTTGTCGACGGTGGCGACCAGTACGCCACCCGGCCGCAGTACGCGGGCGGCTTCGGCCATCGCTTGCTCGGCTACCGCCGGGGGTACCAGGTGCAGCAGCCACATGAAAATGACTGCGTCGACGGTCTTCTCGAGGATCGGGAGCCGTGTCGCGTCCGCCCGAACCACCGCGCCCGCGAGTCTCGGGCGAGCGAAGGCGAGCATACCCGCCGAGAGGTCGACCCCGACCACGGCCCGCCCCGGCGCCCGCAGACGGGCGGTGACAATCCCTGTCCCACATGCCACATCCAGAATCGTTCGCGCCTCGGCGGGCAGCAGTCGCCGTACCGCGTCAGCCGCCGCCGCGGCCCGCGCCTCCCCACCCCGAGTCCGGTCGTATCTCGCGGCTTCGGCGTCATAGTCGAGCATGCCCGCCACGGTACCGCCGCAAGCTCATCAAGATCGGCGGGCGGCCGAGCCGCCCAGGCACGTGCGAGTACGGGGTCTGAGCACGGCTACGTGGCTGCGCGGTGTTGTTCGCGGGCGAGGAAGTGGGCTGTGGCCTTGGTGTTTTCGTAGAGGGAGCGGTAGTGGCGGTAGTAGGGGTCATAGGTTGCGGTGTGGTGTGGGTCGGGGTCGATGGTGGTGATGATGGGGTTCCAGGTGGAGGTGTCGAGGTCCTGGGATTCGGCGGCTAGGAGGGCGTTGCCGAGGGCTGCGCCTACCGTGTCGGCGGGGAGTTGTTGGGGGAGGCCGGTGATGTCGGAGACTATGCGGGTCCAGAGGCCGCCCTTGGTGCCGCCGCCTACGGCGATGAGGCGGGTGGCGGGGGTGGGCATGGTTTCGAGGTTGTGGCGGACGCCGTAGGCGGTGCCTTCGAGGATGGCGCGGTAGAGGTCGGCGCGGGTGTGGGTGAGGGTGAGGCCGGCGATGATGCCGCGGGCGTCGGGGTCGAAGAGGGGGGTGCGTTCACCGGCGAAGTATGGGAGGGCCAGGAGGCCGCGGCTGCCGGGTGGGACGTGGGTGGCCTC
>NZ_JBSGBY010000065.1:0-21478 GCF_053601505.1 Nocardia sp. NPDC004722 | reverse complement strand
CTGGGCGAGATCGACGCCGCGCTCTCCGCACACGAGAGCGTCGACTTCGCCGTGACCGTGGGCCATGGGATCACCGCGGGCACCACCGCGCTGGTGTCGTATGTGCTGCCCGCGGCCGACCGTGAGATCGACACCGTGGTCCTCACCGAGCATGTCGCGGGTCTCCTGCCGGAATACATGGTGCCCACCGCGATCACGGTCCTCGACGCGATTCCCCTGACCCCCGTCGGCAAGCTCGACCGCCGGGCGCTGCCGCGTCCGGTATTCGCCGCCGGTGAGTTCGTCGCCCCGAGAACACCTCTGGAGCACACGGTGGCCGCGGTACTGGCGGAGGTGCTCGGGCTCGAACGGGTCGGCGTGCACGACGACTTCTTCGCATTGGGCGGCAACTCGCTGCTCGCGACCCAGGTCGCCGCACGAATCGGTGCGGCCGCGGACACTCGGGTGCCCGTGCGGGCCGTGTTCGAGGCGTCGACGGTCGCCGCCCTCGCGGCCGAGGTCGAGCAGCTCGCCGGTACGGGTCATCGCAAGGCGCTCACCGTGATGCCGCGGCCCGATCGGGTGCCGTTGTCGCTCGCACAGCAGCGGATGTGGTTCCTCAACCAGTTCGACACCGCCTCGGCGGCCTACAACATCCCGATCGCGGTGCGCCTCTCCGGTGAGCTGGACACGGCGGCCCTGCACGCCGCCGTCGCGGATCTGATCGAACGCCACGAGATCCTGCGGACCATCTATCCACAGGTGAGCGGCGAACCCTCGCAACTGATTCTCCCTGCCGCACAATCGATTCCGGATATGACTCCGGTATCGGTCGACGCGGAGTCGATGCCCGACCGGATCGCCGAGTTCCTCGGTACCGGGTTCGACGTCACGACCGAGGTCCCGGTACGGGCCGGGCTGTTCCAGGTCGGCACCTCCGAAGTCCCCGAGCACATCCTGGCTTTCGTGGTGCACCACATCAGTGGTGACGGCTGGTCGATGGGTCCGCTGACCCGCGATGTGATGACCGCGTACGCCGCCCGGGTGACCGGAGACGCGCCCGCCTGGTCGCCACTTCCGGTGCAGTACGCCGACTTCGCGCTCTGGCAACACGAGGTACTCGGCCGCGAGGACGATCCCGCCAGCCTGCTGTCCGCCCAAGCCGACTACTGGCGGACCGCCCTCGCGCAACTGCCCGACGAGCTGAACCTGCCGTCCGACCGTCCGCGTCCGCCGGTCGCGTCGCTGCGCGGCGGCACGGTGTCCTTCGAGATCGGCGCGGACTTGCAGCAGGCGCTGCAAGCCCTTGCACGGGAACGCAATGCGACGCTGTTCATGGTGATGCACACCGCGCTCGCGGTGTTCCTGTCCCGATTGTCGGGCAGCGCCGATCTGGCGATCGGCACCCCGATCGCGGGACGTGGTGAGGCCGAACTCGACGATCTGATCGGCATGTTCGTCAACACGCTGGTGCTGCGCACCCGGGTGTCGGGGCAACAATCGTTCGAAGACCTGCTCACCGAGGTCAGGGACACCGATCTGGCGGCGTTCGCGCACGCCGACATGCCGTTCGAGCGGCTGGTCGAGCTGCTGAATCCGGAGCGTTCCACCGCGCGCAACCCGCTGTTCCAGGTGGCGCTGTCGTTCGAGAACCTCCCCGACGCCGGATTCGAACTGCCCGGATTGCGGCTCGGCGCGGTCGATGTCGCGGTCGACATCGCCAAGTTCGACCTGCAACTCACCATCGTCGGCGCCTCCGATTCCGGCGCGACCGGCCTGCTCACCTTCGCGCGGGACCTGTTCGACGAGGCCACCGTGCAGAGGTTCGCGCAGCGGTTCCTGCTCTTGCTCGGCGATATCGTCGCCCGGCCACGACATCCGGTCGGCGATCTGGAGCTGTTGTCGCCCAACGAGTTCGAGGACCTCACCGATCGTCAGGGTGGTGCGGCCATGACCGCGCGCACCTATCCCGAGCTGATCGCGGATGCCGTGGCCATCGACCCCACCGCGCCCGCGGTGATCTTCGAGGGGCGGAGCCTGTCCTACGGCGAGCTGGATGCCCGCTCGAACCGGTTGGCGCGCTTGCTGATCGAGCGAGGTATCGGCACCGAGGATCTGGTGGCTGTCGCGGTGCCACGCTCGGCCGAGTCGTACTACGTCGAATGGGCGGTGTCCAAGACCGGTGCGGCCTTCCTGCCGGTGGACCCGAATTACCCGGCCGACCGCATCGCCCACATGCTCACCGACTCCGGCTCGCCGATCGGCCTGGCCGTGGCGTCGGTGCGCGCGGATCTGCCGGACTCCGTCGAATGGCTGGTACTCGACGACCTCGATCTGAATGGCCTCGCGGACAACGCGATCGCCGACAGCGAGCGGGTGCGCCCGCTGCGGCCGGAACATCCCGCCTACGTCGTCTACACCTCCGGCTCGACCGGTGTGCCCAAGGGCGTCGTGGTCACCCACGCCGGTCTGGCCAACTTCACCGCCGAACAGGTCGACCGCTACCACCTCGACTCCCGCACGCGGGCACTGAATTTCGCGTCGCCGTCCTTCGACGGCTCGATGATGGAATTCCTCATGGCCCTCGGCGGGGGCGGAGCGCTGGTCGTGGTCCCGCCCGGCGTCTACGGCGGCGAGGAACTCGCCGAGGTCATCCGCCGCGAGCAGGTTACGCACGCCTTCATCACCACAGCCGCCCTGGCCACCTTCGCGCCCAACGGCCTGGACTCGCTGCGGGTACTGGCCGTCGGCGGTGAAGCCGTCCCAGCCGAGCTGATCGCCAAATGGGGCGCGACCCGCGCCTTCCACGATGTCTACGGTCCGACCGAGACCACCATCGTCACCAATATCGGTGAGCCGCTGCGGCCGGGTGACCCGGTCACCATCGGCGGTCCCGTCCGGGGCATGCGGAACTTGATCCTGGACGACCGCCTGCACCCCGTACCGGTGGGCGTCGCGGGCGAGCTGTACCTCTCGGGCATCCAGCTGGCGCGCGGCTACCACGCGCGCCCGGGCCTGAGCGCCGAGCGCTTCGTCGCCAACCCCTTCGTGGCGGGCGAGCGCATGTACCGCACCGGTGACGTGGTGCGCTGGAGCCTGGACGGACGGATCGAATACGTCGGGCGTTCGGACTTCCAGCTGAAGGTGCGTGGCTTCCGCATCGAGCTCGGTGAGATCGACGCCGCGCTCTCCGCACACGAGAGCGTCGACTTCGCGGTGACCATCGGCCACCGCACGGAATCAGGATCCACCATGCTGGCCGCCTATGTGGTGCCGGTGGCCGGCGGCGGCATCGACGTGGCGGCCCTGACCGATCACGTCGCCGCACGACTGCCGGAATACATGGTGCCGACCGCGATCACCGTCCTCGACGCCATCCCGCTCAACCCGGTCGGCAAACTGGATCGCCGGGCCTTGCCGGAACCGGTCCTGCTCCGTCGCGAATTCGAGTCCGCGAGAACGCCTTCGGAGCAACTGGTCGCCGACACGATGGCCGACGTCCTTGGTGTCGAGCGGGTCGGCGCGCACGACGACTTCTTCACGCTGGGCGGCAATTCGCTGCTCGCCACCCAGGTGGTCGCGCGCCTCGGCGCCGCCCTCGACACCCGGGTGCCCGTGCGGGTGCTGTTCGAAGCGCCGACCGTCGCCGCCCTCGCCGCCCGGGCCGAACTGCATGCGGGCGCCGGTGGCCGTCCGGCCCTGATCGCGCGGGAGCGGCCGGTGCCGGTCCCACTGTCGTTGGCGCAGCAGCGGATGTGGTTCCTCAACCAGTTCGACCCCGCCTCGGCGGCCTACAACATGCCGGTGGCGGTGCGGCTGTCCGGCGAGCTGGACGTGGCTGCCCTGCAAGGCGCGGTCGCCGATCTGATCGGACGCCACGAGACGCTGCGGACGATCTACCCGCAGGTCAACGGGGAGCCGACACAGCTGATTCTGCCTGCCGGACAGGCGGTTCCGGATCTGACGCCGGTATCCGTCGGCGCGGAGCAGCTGCTCGACCGGGTCACCGAGTTCCTCGGCACGGGGTTCGATGTGACGACGGAAGTGCCCGTGCGGGCCGGACTGTTCCGGGTCGACGGCGGTGAGATCGCCGAATGCGTCCTGGCTTTCGTGGTGCACCACATCAGCGGTGACGGCTGGTCCATGGGTCCGCTCACCCGCGATGTGATGACCGCCTACGCGGCCCGGGTGTCCGGGACCGCGCCAGGCTGGCAGCCCCTGCCGGTGCAATACGCCGACTTCGCGCTGTGGCAGCGCGACGTGCTCGGCCGGGAAGACGACCGAACCAGTTTGCTTGCGACACAGGCCGATTACTGGCGAACCACCCTCGCGCAGTTGCCCGACGAGCTGAACCTGCCGTGGGATCGCCCGCGTCCGGCCGTGGCTTCCCTGCGCGGCGGCACGGTGAGCTTCGGTATCGCTGCCGAGCTCTATCGCGGACTGGAAGAGCTAGCCCGCGAACGCAACGCGACCCCGTTCATGGTCGTGCACACCGCGCTCGCGGTCTTGCTGGCCCGGCTGTCGGGCACCGACGACATCGCCATCGGCACTCCGATCGCGGGCCGCGGCGAGGCCGAACTCGACGACGTGATCGGCATGTTCGTCAACACGCTGGTGCTGCGTACCCGAGTCTCGGGACAACAGTCCTTCACGGAGCTGCTCGACGAGGTCAAGGACACCGACCTGGGTGCGTTCGCCCACGCGGATCTTCCGTTCGAGCGGCTCGTCGAACTGCTCAGCCCGGAGCGCTCCACCGCCCGCAACCCGCTGTTCCAGGTGTCCCTGTCGTTCACCAACCTGCCCGACGCGGGCTTCGAGCTGCCCGGATTACGCGTCGCCGCAGTCGATTACGAGGTCGGCATCGCGAAGTTCGACCTCGAACTGACGATCGCGGGCGCGGGCGAATCGGGCGCGGTCGGCATGTTCACCTTCGCCCGGGACCTGTTCGACGAGGCCACCGTCGAGGCATTCGCACAACGCTTCCTGCGGGTGCTGGCCGCGATCGTGGCCGATCCGCGCCGCGGCGTCGGTGCGATCGACATCCTGGACCAGGGCGAACACGCGGATCTGGTGTCCCGTTCCGGGCCGCCCGCCCTCCCGGCGCGCACCCTGCCGGAGTTGATCGCCGATGCCGTCGCGGTCGACCCCGAAGCGCCCGCCGTGGTGTTCCACGCCCATACCTCCCAACGGGCTGGGCTGAGCCTGTCCTATCGCGAGTTGGATGCTCGCTCGAACCAGCTGGCGCGCTTGCTGATCGAGCGTGGCATCGGTGCCGAAGATCTGGTCGCCGTCGCCATTCCGCGCTCGGCCGACTCGTACCTCGCCGAATGGGCCGTCGCCAAGACCGGTGCGGCCTTCCTGCCCATCGACCCGAACTATCCGGCCGACCGCATCGCCCACATGCTCACCGACTCCGGTTCGCTGATCGGCCTGACCGTGGCGTCCGTGCGCGGCGACCTGCCCGACTCGGTCGAATGGCTCGTACTCGACGAACTCGACCCGAATGCCTTCGCGAACACGGTGATCGGCGAACACGACCGGGTCCGTGCGCTGCGTCCGGAGCACCCGGCGTACGTCATCTACACCTCCGGCTCCACGGGTGTACCCAAGGGCGTCGTCGTCACCCACACCGGTCTGGTCAACTTCACCGCCGAGCAGACCGAACGCTATCGGCTCGACTCCTCCTCGCGGGCACTGCATTTCGCATCGCCCTCCTTCGACGCCTCGATCCTCGAGTTCCTGCTCGCGGTCGGCGGGGCGGGCACCCTGGTGATCGTTCCGCCGAGCGTCTACGGCGGCGAGGAACTGGCCGACCTCATCCGTCGCGAACGGGTCACCCACGCGCTGATCACCCCCGCCGTGCTGTCCACCCTGGATCCGCTCGGCCTCGACAGCCTGCGGGTACTGATCGCCGGAGGCGAGGCGCTGTCGGCGGATCTCGTGCGGAAGTGGGCGGTTCCCTTGGCGGACGGCACGATTCGCGCCTTCCACAATGCCTACGGTCCGACCGAGGCCACCATCATGACGAACCTGAGCGACGCGCTGACCCCGGGCCGCCCCGTCACCATCGGCGGACCCATCCGGGGCGTGCGATCACTGATCCTCGACGATCGGCTGCGACCGGTGCCGGTCGGCATCGCCGGTGAACTGTACGTGGCAGGCAGCCAGTCCGCCCGCGGTTACCACGGGCGGGCGGGCCTGACGGCGGATCGGTTCGTGGCCAACCCGTTCGCCGCCGGTGAGCGCATGTACCGCACCGGTGACGTGGTGCGCTGGACCCCGGCCGGCGAGGTCGAATACGTCGGCCGCTCCGACTTCCAGGTCAAGATCCGCGGCTTCCGCATCGAACTCGGCGAGATCGACGCCGCGCTCGCCGCCCACGACGCGGTCGACCACGCCGTGACACTCGGCCGGAAAACCGCGGGCGGGCACACCGTCCTCGTCTCCTATGTGCTTGCCGCATCGGGACATTCGATCGACACCGCCCGGCTGACCGAGCACCTCGCCGCCCGTCTGCCCTCCTACATGGTGCCGACGGCGATCGTCGTGCTCGACGAACTGCCACTCACCCCGGTCGGCAAACTCGACCGTGCCGCACTTCCCGAGCCCGAGCTGCGGCCGCGCGAATACCGGGCGCCGTCGACAGCCTCGGAGGCCCTCGTCGCCGCGGCCTTCGCCGACGCGTTGGGGCTGGAACGGGTCGGCGCGCAGGACGATTTCTTCGCCGTGGGCGGAACCTCGCTGTCGGCGACCGGAGTCGTGAGCCGCATCAAGGAACAGACGGGCGCACAGCTGACCGTCGCCGAATTCTTCGGCGACGCCACCGTCACCGGCCTCGCCCGGCGACTCGACGCCCACCGGGATGTCGACGCGGCCGAACCCGTGCCCGACCCGAACGGCGCGCTCGGCGTCATCCTGCCCATTCGGGCCACCGGCGCATCCAGGCCGCTGTTCTGCATCCACCCGATGGCCGGATTGGCCTGGTGCTACACCGGATTGGCCCGGGTATTGCCGCCCGACCAGCCGATCTTCGGGGTGCAATCGCCCGCGCTGACCGAAACGGACTTCGCGCCCGTCGCCCTCGCCGATATCGCGCGGCGGTACGTCGGCGAACTGCGCACGATCCAGCCCGAGGGCCCCTACCGGCTGCTGGGCTGGTCGCTCGGCGCGAAACTGGCCCACACCATGGCCGCGATCCTCGAGGACCAGGGCGAATCGGTCGAACTGCTGGCCATGCTCGACGCCTACCCGCGTCCGGCCCGCGCCGACCTCGGACTCCGCGAGGCGCTGCAGGAGACCTTCGCCGGACTCGGACTCCCGGACGCCCTGTCCGAGGTGGACGATCAGCTCGAGCTGAGCGAGGTCGCCGTCGACCTGCTGCAGGAGACCCTCACCCGGGACTTCGGCGGCGTACCCCGCGAACTGGTGCGCCGGATGTCGGACGCGGTCATCCGGACGGTGGCCCTGGATCGGGACTTCCAGCCCGAACTGCACCGGGGAGACCTGCTGTTCTTCCGCGCCGACGATCCGGAACACGCGGCGGCAGGGCGCACGGCCGCCGACTGGACGCCCTTCGTCACCGGCGACATCGTGGACCGCCTCATCCCGGCCACCCACGAAACCATGACCGAGCCCGCGGCGCTGACCCGCATCGGAGCCGCCCTCACCGAGGCCCTCGAGCGGCTCGACCACCCGGTCGACGCGGCGGCCGAGCCGGAATTCGCGCCGGACATCGACCTGTTCGACCTCGCACCCCTGGGCATCTCGGTCCGCACCATCGGACTCGATATCGCCGAGGGCACCCCGCCCGCCCAGGTGAGCTCGGCGGTCCGCATCCTCCGCGACCGCCACCCCGGACTTCTGGTCCGGTTGCATTTCGCGGGCGACAAGGTGGACTGTGAGATAGGCGGGAATATCGACTAGACGACGATCCCCTTGGCCCCGCTGACGTGCGGGCATATACCGTATCGGGCGAGACCGTTCCCTGACTGAAGGTAACGGTTGGCGCATCGCTGGTCGATGGATCAGGATGTGTGCTTCAGCATGCGCGCAGGTACGACGGCAAGGGATGAGGCAGCGGTTCATGGTTCGGGCGGCCGGGGAACAGGGCAAGACGACGTACGCGGGAGCGCAGGCATGACCCGCCCGGTTCGCCAGCGACCCACCCGCACTCGTCGGCCACGCGTCACCACCCTGCCGCAGCTCATGGCCGGTGCGGCCGAGGCCAACCCGAGCGGTCCCGCCGTCGTCTACGCCGACGCGAGCGCCACGCTGGGGACCCTGACCTACGCCGAACTCGACGCCCGCTCGACCCGGCTGGCCCGGCTGCTCATCGACCGCGGCATCGGGCCCGAAGATCTGGTCGCCATCGGCATTCCGCGCTCGCTGGACTCGGTGGTCGCGGTATGGGCCGTCGCCAAGACCGGTGCCGGATATGTCCCGGTCGATCCGAACTATCCGCAGGACCGGGTGACCCACATGGTCACCGACTCGCGGGCCGTGCTCGGGCTGACCGTCGCCAAGGTGCGCGCGGACCTGGCCGACGACGTCGAATGGCTGACCGTCGACGCCCCGGACTTCATTGCCGAGGCCGCCGAGTACCCGGACGAGGCCGTCACCTCCACCGATCGGGTGCGGCCGCTGCGCGCCGAACATCCCGCGTACGTCATCTACACCTCCGGATCCACCGGCAAGCCCAAGGGCGTCGTCGTCACCCAGGCCGGGCTGTCCGGGTTCTGCGACGAGCAGCGCGAGCGCTACCGCACCGGAACCGATTCGCGGGCACTGCATTTCGCGTCGCCGTCGTTCGACGCCTCGGTGCTGGAACTGCTGCTCGCGCTCGGCGGCGCGGGCGCGCTGGTGGTCGCCTCGCCCGACGTGCTCGGCGGCGACGAGCTGGCGGCGCTGTTGCGCCGCGAACGGGTGACGCACGCCTTCATCACCCCCGCCGCGCTGGCCTCGGTCGATCCGGCCGGACTCGACGATCTGCGGGTCGTGGTCGCCGGTGGCGAGGCCTGCCCGCCGGATCTGGTGCGGCGCTGGGTGCTTCCGCTCGCCGGTGGCGCGGACCGCGAGTTCTACAACGGGTACGGGCCCACCGAGACCACCATCATGACCAATATCAGCGCGCCGCTGGTACCGGGTGAACTGGTCACCATCGGCGCGCCGGTGCGCGGCATCACCGAATACGTGCTCGACGAGCGGCTCACACCCGTGCTCGACGGCGTCGTGGGCGAGCTCTACATCAGCGGTGCGCAGGTGGCGCGCGGCTATCACGCGCGGCCCGCGCTGACCGCGGCGCGATTCGTCGCCAATCCTCTCGACCCCAGCGGTGCCCGGCTCTACCGCACCGGTGACGTGGTGCGCCGCCTGCCCTCCGGGGACGTGGAATACCTGGGGCGCAACGACTTCCAGGTCAAGATCCGTGGCTTCCGCATCGAGCTCGGCGAGATCGACGCGGTGCTCGGCGCGCATCCCAGCGTCGATTTCGCCGTCACCGTCGGCCACCAACTCGATACCGGCGCAACGATTCTCGCCGGATACGTGCATGCCGCGCCGGGCGCGGTGGTGGATGTCGACGAGCTGACCGCCTTCGCCGAGCAGAGTCTGCCCGCGCACATGGTGCCGACCACCCTCACCGTGCTGGACGCCATTCCGCTGACCCCGGTCGGCAAGCTGGATCGCAGCGCGCTGCCCGCACCGCAGTTGCGCACCAAGGAGTTCCGCGCACCCGAGGGGCGGCTCGAGGAGCTGGTCGCGGCGGTGTTCGCCGACCTGCTGGAACCGGTCGACCCGATCGGCGCGGACGACGACTTCTTCGAACTGGGCGGCAACTCGCTCATCGCCACCCGGGTCGCGGCCCGGCTGGGCGCGGAGATCGCCGCGCGCGTACCGGCCCGCGTCATCTTCACCGCGTCGACCGTCGCCGCGCTCGCGGCCCAGCTGGAGCCCCTGGTGGGCGCCGGGGGACGGCCCGCGCTCACCCCGCAGCCGCGCCCCGACCGCATTCCGCTGTCGCTGGCCCAGCAGCGCATGTGGTTCCTCAACCAGTTCGATCCGGGCTCGGCCGCCAACAACATTCCGTTCGCGATCCGGCTGCGCTCGACCGAGGCGGGCACCGACGCGCTCGACATTCCCGCGCTGCGGGCCGCGATCGGCGATCTGGTGGAACGCCACGAGACGCTGCGCACCGTGTACCCGGCCGTCGACGGCACCGGGTATCAGGTGATTCTGCCCGCGGCGCAGGCGATTCCGGCGATCGCTCCGCGACCGGTCGCGGCCGAGGAGGTCCCGGACTGGTTGATGGGGCTGGCCGGGCGTGGCTTCGACGTGGCCACCGAGGTGCCGTTGCGCATCGAACTGGCCGAGATCGGGTCCGGCGATTACGTCATCGCGGTGGTCGTGCACCACATCGCCGCCGACGGCGCGTCGGTCGGGCCGTTCATGCGCGACCTGCTGACCGCCTACTTCGCCCACCACGGTGGCGCGGCGGTGGCGTGGGAGCCGCTGGCCGTGCAGTACGCCGACTACACGCTGTGGCAGCGGGCGCTGCTCGGCGACGAGCAGCAGGCCGATTCGCTGGCCGCGAGCCAGATCGCCTACTGGCGTGACGTTTTGGCGGGCATCCCGGATCGGCTCGAGCTGCCCGCCGACCGGCCGCGGCCCTCGATCGCCAGCGGCCGTGGTGCGGTGCACAAGTTCGAGATCGACGCCGCCCTGCACGCGCGCCTCGACGAGCTCGCCCAGCGCAGCGGCGCATCGCCGTTCATGGTGATGCACAGCGCCCTGGCCACCCTGCTCGGGCGACTGTCCGGCACCGACGACGTCGTGATCGGCACCCCGGTCGCGGGCCGCGGTGAGCGCGAACTCGACGATCTGATCGGCATGTTCGTCAACACGCTCGTGTTGCGCACCCGCATCGACCCCGCCGCCACCTTCGGCGAGCTGCTCGAGACCGCGAAAGAGACCGACCTGGCGGCCTTCTCGCACGCCGAGCTGCCGTTCGAGCGGCTGGTCGAAGTGCTCGACCCGGTTCGCTCCCAGGCGCATCACCCGCTGTTCCAGGTGGCGCTGTTCTTCCACAATATCGAGACCCCGCGCCTGGAACTGCCCGGCCTGAGCGCCGAGGCCGTCGAACTCGACGGCGCGGTAGCGAAATTCGACCTGCAGCTGTCGGTGATCCCCCGGGTGACCGACGGTGTCGCGGCCGGGATGACGGCCGTCTTCACCTACGCCACCGACCTTTTCGACGAGGCCACGGTGGCCGGATTCGGTGACCGCCTGGTGCGGCTGCTGGAAGGCATCGCCGCCGACTCGAACACCCGGCTGGGCGAGTTCGATCTGCTGTCGGCCGCCGAGCGGGAACGAATCCTGCTGGGCTGGAACGACACCCGGCATCCGATCGCGCCCGAACTGCTGCTCGACGGCTACCGGCGCGCCGTCGCCGCGCACCCGGACGCCGTCGCCCTGCACTACGAGGGCGTCGAGCTGACGTACCGCGAATTCGATCAGCGGGTCAACAAGCTCGCCCGCCTGCTCATCGCCTACGGGGTCGGCCCCGAGGCGCTGGTCGGCCTGTCGCTGCGGCGCTCGCCGGAGCTGGTGATCGGCATGTACGCGGTGCTCACCGCGGGCGGCGCGTACGTGCCGCTGGACCCCGACCACCCGGCCGACCGCATCGCGCACATCCTCGAGACCGCGCAGCCCGCCTGCGTGCTGACCACCATCGCCGATGCGATTCCGGTCCCGGACGACACCGGCGTGGTCTACCTGGACGTGCTCGACAACGACGTATTCAACGGCGCGCCACTGAATCCGGGCGAACTGCTGGGACGGGTGCTGCCCGAGCATCCCGCCTACGTCATCTTCACCTCGGGCTCGACCGGCCGCCCCAAGGGTGTCGCGGTCTCGCACGCCGCCATCCACAACCAGACCACCTGGATGCTCGACGAGTACCCGATGGGTCCGGGCGACGTCTATCTGCAGAAGACCGCCACCACCTTCGACGTGTCGCTGTGGGGCTATTTCATGCCGCTGCGGACCGGCGCGAAACTCGTGGTCGCGACCCACGACGGGCATCGCGATCCGCAGTACGTGGCCGAATCCATTGCGCGCCACGGTGTCACCGTCACCGACTTCGTGCCCTCGATGCTGACCGTCTTCGCCGCGCACACCGCGCCCGGAGCGCTCGACAGCCTGCGCGATGTGTTCGTCATCGGTGAGGCGCTGCCGCCGGAGACCGTGGCCGCGTTCGCCGCGGTGAGCGGCGCCAAGGTGCACAACCTGTACGGGCCGACCGAGGCCGCCGTATCGGTGACCTACTGGCAGGCGCGCGGCGACGAGAAGCCGACCGTGCCGATCGGCCTGCCGCAGTGGAACACCCGCGTCTACGTCCTGGACGGGCTGCTGCGCGCGGTGCCTGCCGGAGTCGCCGGTGAGCTGTACCTGGCCGGTGACCAGCTGGCGCGCGGATACGTGCGGCGGCCCGACCTGACCTCGGATCGGTTCGTGGCCAACCCCTTCGGCACCGGCGAGCGCATGTACCGCACCGGTGACCTGGTGGTCTGGCGGGATGCCGAAGCCGATCGCCCGGCGCGGCTGGACTACATCGGGCGCACCGACTTCCAGGTGAAATTCCGTGGCCAGCGCATCGAACTCGGCGAGATCGAGACCGCGCTGCTGGCCCAGCCCGCCGTCAGCGCGGCCGTCGCCCTGGTCATGCCCTCGGATCTCGGCGATCAGCTGGTCGCCTACGCGGTGCCCAAACCGGGACAGGCCATCGACGCGGCCGAACTGCTGCCCGCGCTCGCACATCACCTGCCCGCGTACATGATTCCGGCCACCATCGTGGCCCTCGACGAGTTCCCGTTGAACGCCAGCGGCAAGCTCGATCGCAAGGCGCTGCCCGCGCCCACCTTCGCCGGACGCGAATTCCGGGCCCCGGCGACGGCGGTCGAGGAGATCGTGGCCGGGGTGTTCGCCGAGGTGCTCGGCGTGGCCCGGGTCGGCGCGGACGACGACTTCTTCGCCCTCGGCGGCAACTCGCTGGTGGCCACGCAGGTGGTGGCCCGGCTCGGGGCCGCCATCGGTGACCGGGTGCCGGTGCGCGCGCTGTTCGAGACGCCGACCGTCACCGCGCTCGCGCACGCCCTCGAATCGCTGGCCCGCGATGGCCGGGCCCGGCTGCTGGGCACGATCGAGCGCCCGGAACGACTGCCGCTTTCCCCCGCGCAGCAGCGCATGTGGTTCCTCAACCGCTTCGAGGACCAGGGCGACGGCACCATCGGCGCGGGCTCGGCGGCCTACAACCTGCCGTTCGCGCTGCGCGTCACCGGCAGCCTCGACGTCGAGGCGCTGACCCTCGCACTCGACGATGTGGTGGCGCGGCACGAGGTGCTGCGCACCGTGTACCCGGAAACCCCCGAGGGTCCGGTGCAGGTGGTGCTGCCGGTCGGCAAGGACACCGCCGCGGCTCGTTTGGAGTCGGTGCGGGTCACCGAGGCCGAGGTCGCCGCGTCCGTGTATGAGCTCGCGACCACGCCGTTCGATGTGACCAGCCAGGTGCCGATCCGGGTGCGCCTGCTCGAAATCACCGATGCCGCAGCGGGTCCCGAATACGTGCTGGCCGTGGTCGCGCACCACATCGCCGCCGACGGCTCCTCCATGGCCCCGCTCTCGCGCGACATCATGACCGCCTACGCGGCCCGCGTCGCGGGAAGCGAGCCCGGCTGGGCCCCGCTGGCGGTGCAGTACGCCGACTTCGCGCTCTGGCAGCGCGCCGTGCTCGGCGACGAAGCCGATCCGGAATCCGTTGCCGCCCAGCAGATCGCCTACTGGCGGCGCGCCCTCGACGGCCTGCCCGACCTGCTCGAGCTGCCCACCGACCGGCCGCGTCCCGCGGTCGCCTCGCTGGCCGGATCGCGCGTGAACGTGGTCATCGACGCCGACATCCACGCCGGGCTCACCCGGTTGGCGCGCGAGCACAACGCCACCCTGTTCATGGTGGTGCACACCGCGTTCGCGCTGCTGCTGTCGCGGCTGTCCGGCAGCGCCGACATCGCCATCGGCACCCCGATGGCGGGCCGCGGCGAACGCGAACTCGACGATCTGATCGGCATGTTCGTCAACCAGGTCGTGTTCCGCACGCACGTCGACGGCGGCGACACCTTCGCCGAACTGCTGGCCCGCCAGCGTGAAACCGACCTGCAGGCGTTCTCGCACGCCGACATTCCGTTCGAGCGGCTGGTCGAGGTGCTCAGCCCGCCGCGCTCGACCGCGCACCACCCGCTGTTCCAGGTCGGCCTGTCGTTCCAGAACATGGCGCAGGAAAGCCTCGAACTGCCGGGGCTGCGCATTGCCGGGCTGCGCGCGGATGTCGAAGTGTCGCAGTTCGATCTGCACCTGATCGTGTCCGACGCCTACGACGAGGCCGGGGCCCCGGCCGGGATCGGCGGCTTCATCACCTACGCCTCGGATCTCTACGACGCGGAGACCGTCGCGGGGCTGCTGGAGCGCCTGCAACGTCTGCTCGCCGCCGTGGTGGCCGACGCGTCGGTGCGGGCCGGGGACATCGAGCTGATGTCCGCGCAGGAGCGGGCCGAGATCGTGCTGTCCCGCAATGCCACCTCGCACCGGGTGGACGCGGCCGCCACGCTGCCCTCGCTGCTGAACGCGGGCGTGAACGCCGCTCCCCAGAACGACGCGCTCGTCGCGCCCGACGGCACCGTCATCACCTACGGGCAGCTCGGGCTGCGGGTGAATCGCCTGGCGCGCTACCTGATTTCGCGCGGCGTCGGCCCGGAGACCCGGGTCGCGCTGGCGCTGCGGCGCTCGGTCGATCTGGTCGTCGCCATGTACGCGGTGTCGGTGGCCGGTGGCGCGTATGTGCCGGTGGATCCGGATCAGCCCGCCGAGCGGACCGGGTACATCCTGGAGACCGCCGCGCCGCTGTGCGTGCTCACCAACTCCGAATCCGGTTTCGACTCCCCGCTCGCGCCGGTGCTGAACCTGGCCGATCTGCGGCTGGAATCCTTTGCCGGACACGGGGTCACCAATGCCGAGCGGGTCGCGCCGCTGCGACCGGGCAATACCGCGTATGTCATCTTCACCTCCGGATCGACCGGTCGTCCGAAGGGTGTGGCGGTGCCGCATCAGGCGGTCGTCAACCAGTTGCGCTGGAAGACCACCGTATTCGGGCTGGGCAGCGGGGATGCCGTGCTGCTCAAGACCGCCGCCACCTTCGACCTGTCGGTGTGGGAGTTCTGGTCGGCCGCCGTGTCCGGTGGCCGCCTGGTGATCGCTTCGGCAGACGGTCACCGCGATCCCGCCTACCTCAACCAGCTCATGGCCCGCGAGCGCGTCACCACGCTGCACGTGGTGCCGTCCATGCTGGACGCGCTGATGGTGGAATCCGGTGGGGCGCTGACCGATTCGCTGCGCCGCGTGCTGGCCATCGGTGAGGCGCTGCCCGCCGCCGTAGCACAGCGGTTCCGCACCGAGAATCCGGACACCGCGCTGTTCAACCTGTACGGGCCGACCGAGGCGGCGGTGTCCATCACCAGCCACGCGGTCACCGCGGCGGATCAGCTGTCGGTGCCGATCGGTGCGCCGGAATGGAATTCGCGGGTCTACGTGCTCGATGCCCGGTTGCGGCCGGTGCCGGTGGGCGTGTCCGGCGAGCTGTACCTGGCGGGCGCGCAGTTGGCGCGCGGCTACTTCGCGCGACCGGATCTCACCGCGGATCGCTTCGTGGCCAACCCGTTCGGGGTGGGCGAGCGCATGTACCGCACCGGTGACCTGGTGGCCTGGAACGCCGCCGGTGAGCTGGAGTACCGGGGCCGCACCGACTTCCAGGTGAAGATCCGCGGCTTCCGCATCGAGCTCGGCGAGATCGAGGCCGCGCTGCTGGCGCTGCCGGGGATCGCGCAGGTCGCGGTGTTGGCCAAGTCGGACGCCCGCACCGGCGACCGGCTGGTCGCCTACCTGGTGGGCTCGGATATCGAGGTGGCGCAGGTGAAGTCGGCCGCGGCCGCGGCCCTGCCGTCCTACATGGTGCCGTCGGCGTTCGTGGTGCTCGACGCGCTGCCGTTGAACGTGAACGGCAAGTTGGATCGGAAAGCCCTGCCCGAGCCCGAATTCGAGGCCACGGTGTTCCGTGCGCCGTCGACGCCGATCGAGGAGATCGTGGCGGGCGTGTTCGCCGACGTTCTCGGCGCCGAGCGGGTCGGCGCGGACGACGACTTCTTCGCCCTCGGCGGAAACTCGCTGGTGGCAACGCAGGTCGCGGCCCGGCTGGGCGCGGCACTCGACACCCGGGTGCCGGTCCGGATCCTCTTCGAAGCGCCCACCGTCGCCGCGCTCGCCATCAAGGTGGAGCAGCACGCGGGCCTGGGCCGCAAGGCGCTGACCGCCGGACCGCGACCGGAGCACATTCCGCTGTCGCTGGCGCAGCAGCGGATGTGGTTCCTCAACCAGTTCGACACCACCTCGGCCGCCTACAACATCCCGGCGGCTGTGCGCTTGACCGGTGAGCTGAATGTGGTTGCGTTGCAACAGGCCGTCGCCGACACCATCGGCCGCCACGAGTCCTTGCGCACCGTCTACCCGCAGGTCGACGGCGCGGCGACGCAGGTCATCCGGCCCGCCGCACAGGTGGTGCCCGACCTCACCCCGAGTCTGGTGACCGCGGGCTCGCTGCGGCACCGCATCGCGGGCATCCTCGCCACCGGATTCGACGTGGCGCGCGAGGTTCCATTGCGGGCCAAGCTGTTCCGCGTCGAGGGTGTCGAGGCTGAGCACGTGCTCGTCTTCGTCGCCCACCACATCAGCGCCGACGGCTGGTCCATGGGCCCGTTCACCCGCGACATCATGCTGGCGTACGCGGCCCGCATCAACGGCGACGCCCCCGCGTGGGCTCCGCTGCCGGTGCAGTACGCCGACTACACGCTGTGGCAGCGCGAAGTGCTGGGCTCCGAGGACGATCCGCAGAGCCTGCTCTCCGCGCAGACCGACTTCTGGCGCACCACGCTGGCCGGACTGCCGGACGAGTTGAACCTGCCGTCGGACCATCCGCGTCCGCCGGTCGCGTCGCTGCGTGGCGGCACGGTGTCCTTCGAGATCGGCGCGGAGCTGCACCAAGCGCTGCAAAGCATTGCGCGGGAACGCAATGCGACGCTGTTCATGGTGATGCACACCGCGCTCGCGGTGTTCCTGTCCCGGCTCTCGGGCACCGACGACATCGCCATCGGCACCCCCATCGCCGGTCGCGGTGAGGCCGAACTCGACGATGTCATCGGCATGTTCGTCAATACGCTGGTGCTGCGCACTCGCGTCGCCGGACAGCGGAGCTTCGACGAGCTGCTCGCCGAGGTCAAGGACGCCGACCTGGCGGCCTTCGCACACGCCGACGTCCCGTTCGAGCGGCTGGTCGAACTGCTCAACCCGGAACGCTCCACCGCCCGCAACCCGCTGTTCCAGGTGGCGCTGTCGTTCGAGAACCTGCCCGACGCCGGGTTCGAACTGCCCGGACTGCGGGTCGGCGCCGTCGAATTCGAAGTCGACACCTCGAAATTCGATCTGCAGCTGACCGTCGTCGGCGGTGGCGACTCCGGCGCGACCGGCATCCTCACCTTCGCCCGCGACCTGTTCGACGCGGCCACGGTCGAGGTGTTCGGACAGCGCTTCCTGCGGCTGCTCACCGATATCGCCGCCCGGCCCCGGCAGGCCGTCGGCGATCTGGAACTGCTGTCGCCCACCGAATTCGCGGATCTCACCGCACGCACCGGCGGCCCGGCCGAACGGCCCGGCACCCTGCCGGAACTGCTGCGCGCCGCGGTCCGGGCCAACCCGACCGGGCCCGCGGTGGTGCTGCGCGGTCGCGCCTTCAGCTACACCGATCTCGACGCGGCGTCGTCGAAACTGGCGCGCGCCCTCATCAATCACGGTGCCGGGCCGGAGGTCCGGGTCGCCGTGGCGCTGCGGCGGTCCATCGAATCGGTGCTCGCCACCTGGGGTGTCACCAAGACCGGTGCGGCGTTCGTGCCGATCGACCCGGACTACCCGGCCGATCGCATCGGGCACATGATCACCGACTCGGGTGCGCGGATCGGCCTCGCGCTCAGCGCCGATATGCCTGCCCTGCGCGCACTCTCGACCGACATCGAATGGATCGCGCTCGACGAGCAGCGGTTCGTGGTCGAGGTGGACCGGCGACCGGACACACCGATCACCGACGCCGACCGCCGCCACCCGCTGCGGCCCGACCACGCGGCCTACGTCATCTACACCTCCGGCTCCACCGGCGTGCCCAAGGGCGTCGTGGTCGCCCACGCGGGCCTGGCCACCTTCGCCGCCGCGCAGGTCGAGTGGTACGGGCTCGACACCACCACGCGCGCACTGCATTTCGCGACGCCCTCGTTCGACGCCTCGATGCTGGAGTTCCTGCTCGCCATCGGCGCGGGCGGCGCGCTCGTGGTGGTGCCGCCGGGCACCTACGGCGGCGAGGAGCTCGCCGAGCTGATCCGCCGCGAGCAGGTCAGCCACGCGTTCATCACCACGGCCGCCCTGTCGACCTTCGACCCGACCGGCCTCGACACGCTGCGGGTGCTCGCCACCGGCGGCGAGGCCATGCCCGTCGACCTGGCCGACAAGTGGGCGGTGCCGATCGGCGACGACGGCACCGTGCGCCGCTTCCACAATGTCTACGGTCCGACCGAGACCACCGTCGTCACGACGATGGGCAAGCCGATGCTGCCGGGCGATGCGGTCACCATCGGCGGCCCGATCCGCGGCACCCAGGCCCTCATCCTCGACAACCGGCTGCGGCCGGTGCCGGTGGGATCCTCGGGCGAGCTGTACCTGTCGGGCATCCAGGTGGCGCGCGGCTACCACGACCGGCCGGGCCTGACCGCCGATCGCTTCGTGGCCAACCCCTATGCCACCGGCGTGCGCATGTACCGCACCGGTGACGTGGTGCGCTGGACCGCCGACGGCCGCATCGAATACGTGGGCCGCTCCGACTTCCAGGTCAAGATCCGCGGCTTCCGCATCGAACTCGGCGAGATCGACGCCGTACTCGGCGCGCACGACAGCGTGGACTTCGCGGTCACCGTCGGCCACCGCACCCCGGCCGGGGTCACCATCCTGGCCTCCTACGTGCTGGCCGCGCCGGGACACACCATCGACACCGCGGCGCTCACCGAGCATGTCGCGGGCCGGCTGCCGGAATACATGGTGCCGACGGCCATCACGGTCCTCGACAGCATTCCGCTCACCCCGGTCGGCAAGCTCGACCGCCGGGCGCTGCCCGAACCGGTGCTCACCCGCCGCGAATTCCAGGCTCCCAGAACACCTCTGGAACAGACGGTGGCCGCCACCATCGCCGAGGTGCTCGGCGTGGACCGGGTCGGCGTCGCGGACAACTTCTTCTCCCTCGGCGGCAACTCGCTGCTGGCCACCCGCGTGGTCAGCGAGCTGAACCAGCGCCTCGACGGCGCGAACGTCCGGGTCGCCTGGTTCTTCACCGATCCCACCGTGGGCGGGCTCAGCGCCCGCATCGCCGCGGGCACCGACGCCGACGCCGAGGTGGAGGCCAGCCTCGCGCCGATCCTGTCCATCCGCGCGGAAGGCACACGCCCGCCGCTGTTCTGCGCTCCGCCGCTGTCCGGCCTGGCCTGGCCGTTCGCCGGACTCGCCGAACACCTGCCCGCGGATCAGCCGATCCTGGGCTTGCAGTCGCCCGCCCTGACCGAGACCGACTACGACCCGGCCACTTTCGCGGAGATGATCGGCCGGTACCTCGAGGCCATTCGCGCCGTGCAGCCGCACGGGCCGTACCGGGTGATCGGCTACTCGATGGGCGGTCTCATCGCCCACGCCCTCGCCACCGAACTGCGGGCGGCGGGGGAGCAGGTCGAACTGCTGGGCCTGCTCGACGCCTTCCCGGAAATCGACCTCGAGTACTTCCGGTCCACGGTGCGTGCGGAATTCATGCAGCTGGGCGTGCCCGCCGACGCCTTCCCCGACGACCTGCGCGACCTCGGCGACGACGCGCTCGCCGCGCTGACCGCCGCGCTGCCGCCGGAACTCGCCGTGCTCACCCTCGACCGGATGCGGCGCATCTACCGGGGCGCCATGGGCGCCGTGCAGTTGATCACCGAGTACCGGCCCGACCGGTTCGACGGGCGCATCGAACTGTTCCGGGCCACCGTGCACGACGACGGCGAACGGGCCGGGTCGGCGGCGGAATGGTCGCCGTTCGCGGCCGGGGTCTCCGATTACGCTGTGCCGCTGCGGCATCAGCAGATGACGAGCGCCGAGGCATTCGCCGAGATCGGGCCGCGACTGGCCGCACTGCTCGCCCGCGCCGACGCGGGGGAGCAGGCTCCGGCCGAACCGGAGGTCACCGAGACCACCGAAGCCGCTGCGGCCGAAAACGAATGGGACTCCGGGGCGGACTGGGCCATCACCCAGGTGCTGCCGATCATCCGGCCCGAGGATCTCGCGGCCGGACTGAAACCGGCCGAGCTCGAGGCCGACGAGGCCGCCGACATCGAACCCGAGCCCGAACCTGAACCGGAGCCGGAACCCGAGCCGGTGGTCGAGGAGCCGAAAGCGGAAGCGGCGCAACCCGCGCCCGCGCGCCCCGTCCACATCGAGCCGCGCCTGACCTCCGTCGGCGACGTCTCGCCGCTCCCGGCCGGTGCCGTCGGCCTGCTCGAGGTGGAACCGTCCGGACTCTGGGTCCGCGCCATCACCATCGATATCGCCGAAGGCATCTCCGGCACCCGGGTGCGCCGTTCGGTGGCCACCCTGCTCGACCGCCATCCCGGCCTGTGGGCCCGGCTGCGGCGCGACGGCGACGCGGTGGCCCTCGACATTCCCGCGCAACAGCCGCGCGGGGCGGCCGTCGTCTGGCAGATCGACCCGAACGTGGAAGCGGTCGGCAATCCGATCGAGGCCGTCATCCACGCGGCCTCCGCCGAGTTGGACCCCGAGAAGGGGTACAACATGCGGTTCGTGCTGATGGAGAACGTGGACACCGGCGGCGATCCGGCCGACCGGCCCGCCGCGGTCCTGGTGGTCGTCGCCAACGGCCTGGTGGTGGACGACACCTCGTGGCGCACCGTCATCGAGGACCTCACCGCCTCCTGGTCCGGCGGCCACACCACCCCGCACAGCGCCGACGCGCACCCGCTCGGCATCGCCCGCGGGCTCGCCCAGCGGGCCCTCGACGCCGACACCGTCGGCGAATTGGCCTGGTGGCGAAAGACGCTCGCCGACGTCGCCCCGGGAGTGTCCCCGAGCGAGGTGCTCGCCGCCGCCGAATCCGGTGGGCGCGGCCGCGTCTCGGTGTCCATCACCGGCGAGGGCGCGGCGGCCGTCGACGGCGCGGCCCGGCGCTACGGCGCGAGCATCGACGACGTGCTGCTGGGCGCGCTGGCCACCGCACTGCACGACCCGGCCGCCGAAACCCTGCGCGACACACTGGGTTCGGTGGTGC
>NZ_JBSGBY010000064.1:0-21523 GCF_053601505.1 Nocardia sp. NPDC004722 | reverse complement strand
CCGCAATTCGGCGTCGGGCGCACCAGCGCCCCGGGCGACTCCACGTCCGTGGCCGTGTTCCCGGCCCGGCAGTCGGCAGGCCGTGGTCGCATCCAGTGTCCAGCAGCAGCCGGGCCGATACCGCCGGTCGTTCGATCTGCCATCGACCCGGCCGCCCCGCCTCGCCCATGTGGCGGAAACTAACAAAAACGGGTCCGGCTGTCACCTGTCCGCGTGAATCCCCGTTTCCTACCGTCGAATTCACAGCTTCGACGAGGTGGGGAGAGATATGACCACGCAGACGATTCCATTCGACCCCGGCCGCGCGGAGCGCATCGAGCGGGCCCGGCAGCGTGTCCCCGAGGATGCGGTGAACCGCGTCGCCCGGGGACTGTTCCGCACCGACACCGCCATCGACAGGGTGGTCGAGGATTTCGCGGCGTTGGAGCGGGGCGCGGGTTGGCGCCTGCTCGATACGGCCCTGCGCGAGCGTGATCCGCATCCGGCGGGTGCGCCGGACTCCTTGCGGGAGCTGCTCATTCCGCTGCTGTCACCACCCGACTGGTTCGACGCCGACCGGGTTCGCGGCGGCGCGCGACTGTGGTGGCGTTTCGCGCCCGCCGTCATCGTCGGGATGGGCGGCAGTCTGCTGACCGCGTACGCGTTCGGCGATCTCAACAAGCCGCAGGCCATGAACTCGCGGTCGACGATCATGGCCGCCCGCAGATACGAGGAGACTGCCCGCTGGGTGCTGACCGCCACCGAGCCGGGCACCCTGACACCGGGCGGCACCGGGTTCGACGCGACCGTGCGAATCCGGTTCGTACACGCCATGGTTCGCCGTCACCTCCGCCACAGCGGACGCTGGAACACGACTGCCTGGGGCGAGCCGATCCACACCACCGGCATGGCGACCACCGCCCAGGCGTTCCTGCTGATCCCCTTGACCATGTACGAGTTGCTCGACATCCCGCTGACCGCGCAGGAAGTCGAGTCCGTGCGCCAACTCTGGTGCTGGATCGCCTATCTGATGGGTGTTCCCGACGAGTTGCTCCCCCACTCGATCGACGACGCCACCACGCTCAACCGCACCGCCACCCTCGTGTTCGCTCCACCCGACGACGACACCGAGATCCTCACCGAGGCTCTGCTCACCGGCGGAATCCGCGCCGAACGCGTACTCCCCCAACGCTTTCGCGAACACGCCGCACCGCTGCTGCGCCCGGTGGTGTCGCGCCTGGTCTGGGGCACCACCGGCCGCATAGTCCGCACCTTCGTGGACCCCGACGCCGAACCCGCCCGCGATCACCCGGCGATCATCGCTCTCCGGCAGCGGGCGAAGCTGCGAGAGCCGTTCCGCCGCAATGGCTTACTCGGCTCCGAGGCCCACGTCGCCGCCACCCAGCGCCGCTCCCTCTCCCGCGTCCTCGACGCCCTGCGCGCCGCTCCCGCCTCCGTGGCTCCGAGCCAGGTCGTCACCCACCGGTAATCCGCACCACGATCGGGAGCGCGGGACGTCGACGGCTAGCTGAGCGTCTTCAGGGCCGCCGCGTCGTAGGGCTTCAGGTCGTCGAGCTGTCCGGCAAGGACTTTGGCGGCCCACTCGGGGTCTTGCAGGAGAGCGCGGCCGACGGCGACCATGTCGAATTCGTCGCGCTCGAGGCGGTCGAGGAGGTTGTCGAGGCTGCCGAGGGGAGCGCCGTGGCCGACGAAGGCGCGCAGGAAGTCGCCGTCGAGACCGACCGAGCCGACGGTGATCGTGGTCTTGCCGGTGAGCTTCTTGGTCCACCCGGCCAGGTTGAGGTCCGAGTCCTCGAACTCCGGCAGCCAGTAGCGGCGGGTGGAGGCGTGGAAGGCGTCGACGCCCGCGGCGGCGAGCGGGGCCAGGATGGCTTCCAACTCCTGCGGGGTTTCGGCGAGGCGCGCGCTGTAAGCCTCCTGCTTCCACTGGGAGTAGCGGAAGATCACCGGGAATTCGGGTGAGACGACCGCGCGGACCGCCGCCACGATCTCGGCCGCGAACTTGGTGCGTTCCACGGAATCGCCACCGTAGGAATCGGTTCGGCGGTTGGTGTGCGACCACAGGAACTGGTCGAGCAGGTAGCCGTGCGCGCCGTGCAGTTCGACGCCGTCGAAGCCGATGCGCTCGGCGTCCGCGGCGGCCTGGGCGAAGGCGTTGACGACATCGTCCAGGTCGGCCTGCGTCATGGCCTTGCCGGTGGGTTCGGTGCCGTCGACGCGAATGCCGGAGGGGCCCACGGCCGGTGCGTCGGGGTAGGGCGCCTCGCCGTCGTTGCGCACCATGCCGATGTGCCACAGCTGCGGCACGATCGTCCCGCCCGCGGCGTGCACGTCCTCGGCCACCTTGGCCCAGCCCGCCAGTTGCTCCGCACCGTGGAACCGTGGAATCCGGTCGCTCTGCCCGGCCGAATCGTGGCCCACGTAGGTGCCCTCGGTGACGATCAGGCCGACACCCGCGGCGGCGCGGCGCGCGTAGTAGGACCGCACATCCTCACCGGGCACGCCGCCCGGGGAGAACATGCGGGTCATCGGCGCCATGACGATGCGGTTCGGCACGGTCAGCCCGTTGAGCGTGATGGGCCGGTCGAGCAGTTGGGCCGCGCGGGAGGTGTCGGTGACGGTCACGGAGTGCTCCTCATGGTTGCTTGGCAACGTAGAAGGTTGAGAACTTCAAGTAATTCAGCCTGACGCTAATGCCAAATATTTGAGATAGTCAAGTTTCTGCGGATAGGCTGGCCCGTATGGCAGCAACTCCCCACGTCGACACCACCAAGCTCATGGAGTTGCTCTCGCTGTCGCTCGGCGTCTACTACGGCGACTTCACCCAGGCCGCCGCGAGTGAGAACCTCACCGCGACCCAGGGCAAGGCCCTCGTCGTCCTGCGTCGCGGCCCCGTCGCCATGCGCGCCCTGGCCGAGATCATGGTCTGCGACGCCTCCAACGTGACCGGCATCATCGACCGCCTCGAGAAGCGCGGCCTGGTGCGCCGCGAACCCAGCGCCTCGGACCGGCGCGTCACCAACCTCGTCATCACCGCCGAGGGCGAGCAGATCACCGACGCGATCCGCGCCCGGATGCACACCACTCACGAGGGCTTGGGCCGCCTCACCGACGAGGACCAGGCCCAGCTGGCCACCCTACTGAAAAGGGCCTTCCTCACCCGGCCCGAGTGAGCCCGAGTACCGCAGCGGCGCAAGGTCTACGCAAGCGCGCCGACCGGGGTGACGGGCACGATGGGGGCATGTGGACAACTACCGACAGCGTCGTATCGGCCGACGGCACGCGGATCGTCTTCCATACGGTCGGTGCGGGACCGCCCCTGGTGATCGTGCACGGCGCGTTGGTCTCCATGGAGATGTACCGGCAACTCGCCGAACTGCTCGCCACCGATTACCGCGTGGTACTGGTCGGTCGACGCGACTACGCGCCGAGCGAAAACAGCACGGGCCCGCACACTTTCGCGCGGCAGGCGCAAGACCTGGCCGCGGTGCTCGAACACCTGGACGGCCCGAGTTTCGTCTTCGGGCACTCCGCGGGCGGACTGGTCACCCTGGAAGCCCTCGCCGCCGGTATCCCGAACATCCGGCGCTTCGCGCTGTACGAGGCGCCCTTGACGTTCGCGGGCGGCCCGCTGGTCCCGACCTTGCAACGAGTCCGCGAACTCGTCGCCGACCAGCCCGCCGACGCCGTCATGGAATTCCTCACCGCCATCAGCGATTCCCCGATTCCGGACCGCATCCTGCGCGCGATGGGCGCGGCCTTGGCCACCCGCGCGACCGGATTGGTCGCCGACCTCGAATGCCTGGCCGCGATGGATCCGGACGTGACCCGCTGGACCGGCACCACCACCCCGGCCCTGCTACTGGCGGGCTCGGCCAGTGATCGATACGGGCTGGAGAGCATGGCGAAACTCGATGCGGCCCTACCGGATTCACGGCTCACAGTGCTGGAGGGGCTGTTTCATCATCCCGACGATTTCACGCCGGTCGCGGCTGCCTTGCGCGAGTTCTTCGGTCCGGGAACCGATTCAGCCTAGGTCGATTCAGCGAAGGTAGCTGGCCGACCAGGCCGGATCGAACCAGGTGGGAGCCGCGGCCGCGAAATCGGATGCGTCCCAGCCGCCCGCACCCTCCGGCAGCGAGCCGACCAGATCGACACCGGTGACGGCGGGCAGATCGGTGCGGTTGCATTCGGAGGCCAGATCCGGGTCCGCGGGCCAGGAGCCGATCACCAGGCCCGCGCACTCCACTCCCGCCGCGGCCAGCGTCCGGGTGGTGAGTTCGCTGTGGTTGAGGGTGCCCAGACCCGCCGCCGCGACCAACAGCACCGGGGCGCTGAGCTTCTGGGCCAGATCCAGCAGGGTGAAGTCACCGATGCGGACCAGCAGCCCGCCCGCGCCCTCGACCAGCACCAGGTCGGCGTCCGCGCAGGACTCGATCCCGGCGACGGTCTCGGACAGGGTCAGCAGCGGGTGGCCGCTGCGCCTGGCCGCCGTGTCCGGGGCCAAAGGCTCCGGGTAGCGGGCCAGTTCGACGGTGCGGGTGACACCGCTCAGCCCGGTGATGACGGCCAGATCGCCGGGTTCGCCGGGGGCGACGCCGGTTTGGGCCGGTTTGCAGACGGCGACGTTCAGCCCGGAGGCGGCAGCGGTGGCCGCCAGCGCCGCGGTGACGATGGTCTTGCCGACATCGGTGGAGGTGCCGGTGACGAACAGCAGGCGGGTCACGCGGGAACCGCCTCGCGGGCACGGGCTTCGGCGAGCACCTCGGTGAGAATCGTCGCGATGGTGGCGAGCTCGCCGGGCGTGAGGTCGGCACGCGCGGTCAGCCGCAGCCGGGAGGTGCCCTCGGGCACCGACGGCGGGCGGAAGCACCCGACCGACAGGCCCCGGGCGATGCACGCCTGCGCGGCGTCGTAGGCGACCTGCGCCTCCCCCAGCACAACCGACACGACCGCCGAATCCGGTTGCCCGACACCGGCGATGCGGGCCAGGTCGGCGGCACGGTCCAACACCCGCTGCGCCATGCCCGGATCGCGGCGCAGCAGCCCGAGCGCCGCCCGCGCCGCGCCCACTGCCGCCGGGGCGAGACCGGTGTCGAAGATGAAGGTGCGCGCGGTATCGATGAGGTGGGCGCGCACGCGTTCGCTCGCGAGCACCACACCGCCCTGCGCGGCAAAGGCTTTGGAGAGGGTCGCGGTGATGACCAGGTCCGGTTCACCGGCGAGCCCGCATTCGTGGACCAGTCCGCGGCCGCCGTCGCCGCGCACCCCCAGCCCGTGCGCCTCGTCGACGACGAGCACCGCACCGTTGGCGCGGGTCACCCGATGCAGTTCGCTGAGGGGCGCAAGATCGCCGTCGGCGCTGAACACCGAGTCGGTGAGCACCAGTGCCCGCTCCTCCTTGCGCTGCGACAGCAACCGATCCACGGCGTCCGGGTCGCGGTGCGGTGCGATCTCCACCCGGGCCCGCGACAACCGGCAGGCATCGACCAGCGAAGCGTGACTGCCCGCGTCCGAAACCACCAGCGCCCCACGGCCCGCCAGCGCGGTGACCGCGCCCAGGTTGGCGGCGTACCCGGAGGCGAACACCAATCCGGCTTCCGCGCCGACGAATTCGGCGAGTTCGGTCTCGAGCTGTTCGTGTTCGGCGGTGGTGCCGGTGACCAGCCGGGAGCCGGTCGCGCCGGCGCCCCAGCGCTGGATCGCGGCGACGGCCCCCGCGATCACCTCGGGGTGGCGCACCAGCCCGAGGTAGTCGTTGGAGGCCAGGTCGATGCTCGTCTGCTCGGCGGTGCGGGGGCGCAGCGCGCGGCGCAGTCCGGCGTCCACGCGCTCGGCGGCGCGGGCGTCGAGCCAGCTCAAGGGATCGGCAGTCACAGCTCGGAAGCATACTTGAACGCCGTTCAGGAGGCCATGGGTGTCGGTGGGCGGGACTATGCTGGGATTCGTAAGGAGGCTGCGCGATGCCACGATGGGCAATAGTGGTCGAGCAGACGACCGGCTTCGGCGAGAGCAAAACTTGGAGTCCGAAGATCCTCACCGAGGTGGTGGGAACCCGCGAACAAGCCCTCGCGAAGGTCCCGGACCTCGTCTCGAAATTCATTCCCGATCATCCGAGGTTGATCAGCCGCCGCACGATCCTGCGCGACGGTGACACCTTCATGTTGATCGCCCGCGGCTGGTCCGACGAGTATCACTGCGTGTTCAGAGTCTGGGAAGTCCTGTCCGACAGCGACAATTCAGACAAAGTGCGCGAAAGACGAGCTAACCGCTGAGGACTCGCCGCGAGCGAGTGGAACACCACGCCGGTGGCCGACAACCGCGATCGACTACCGGACCAGACGGCCCAGCAGGGCCGAGGCCGTAGCGACGCTGAGCGCTGCCGCCCCGGCGAGCACGCCGAAGTCGAGCCACAGGTTGGCCGGCGTACCGATCAGCAGGCCCCGCAACGCGTCCACCTCGTAGCTGAGCGGATTGATGTGGCTGACCACCCGCAGCCAGCCCGGCATCAGATCCACCGGATACAGGGCGTTGGAGGCGAAGAACAGCGGCATGGTGATGGCCTGCCCGATGCCCATCAGCCGATCGCGCGCCTGCACCAGCCCGGCGATGGTCATCGACAGGCAGGCGAAGAACGCCGTCCCGAGGAACACGGCCGGGACGGTCGCGAGCAGCCGCAGCGGATTGCCGGTCAACCCGACACCCATCAGCAGCGCGACCACCACGATCACCAGGATCTGGGCGATGGCGCGAACCCCTGCGGCGAAACACTTTCCGGTGATGAGCGCCGCGCGCGGGGTCGGGGTGACGAGCAGTTTGGTGAGAATCCCGGCGTCGCGGTCCCAGATGATCTGGATGCCGTAGAAGATGGCGATGAACAGCGCGGACTGCGCGATCACGCCGGGCGCGAGGAAATCCAGATAGGGCACCGACCCGGTGGGCAGGGTGTGCAGCCGCGAGAAGGTGGTCCCGAAGATCACCATCCACAGCACCGGCTGGATGGCGCGGGTCAGCACCTCGGTCTGGTCGTGGCGTAGCTTCTGGATCTCCACCAGCGCGAAAGTGCCGATCCGCGAGGCCAATCGGGGCACGCGGGCCCAGCCGCGCGGGGCGAGGACGGGGGTGAACGGGGTGTCAGCCCATGCGCCGGGCCGACCGGCGAGTACTTCGGACATTGCGCAGATTCCCTTCGGTGGCATCGTCGAGCCCCTCCCCCGCGGCCCGCCTGAAGACGTCCTCGAGGCTCGCCCCGGGGCCGATCCCGGCCTTGAGTTCGGCGGGTGAGCCGGTCGCGCGCAGCACGCCTTTGTGCAGCAACGCGATGCGATCGCAGAGCGCGTCGGCCTCGGCCATGTAGTGGGTGGTGAGCAGCACGGTGGTGCCGTACTCCGCCCGCATGTGCGCGACCCGTTCCCAGACGCTGTCGCGCGCAATGGGATCCAGGCCGACCGTGGGTTCGTCGAGTACGAGCAGCGCGGGCCGGTTGACCAGGGCCTGCGCCAGTTCCAGTCGGCGGATCATGCCGCCGGAGTAGCTGCCCGCCAGGCGATCCGCCACGTCGAGCAGGTGCATGGCGTCGAGCACCTCGTTCACCCGGTCGGCGCGTTCGGCGCGCGGCACGTCGAACAGCCGCGCGAACCAGGCCACATTCTGCCGCCCGGTCAGCCCCGCCTCGATCGAGAGCTGTTGCGGCACATAACCGAGGTTGTAGCGGACGTCGGCGGCGTGCGTGGATACGTCGAGCCCGAACACTCGAACCGTCCCGGACTGGATGGGCATGAGCGTGGTGAGCAGCCGGATAGTGGTGGACTTGCCCGCGCCGTTGGGTCCCAGCAGCCCGAACACCTCGCCGCGCGCGATGGTCATGTCGAAATCGTCGACGACAGCGGTGTCGCCGTAATGATGCGTGAGGCCGACACATTCGACGGCGGGCACACTGGTCATCGATCGCCCCCAGGAGAGTGCTCGCGCTCGTGCAGCAGGTCGGTGAGCCGAGTCATGGCGGTCAGCCCCTGACGCAGTTGCGCGCGTTCGGTTTCGGTGAGTTGATCGAGCGCCTCGGCGACGACCGCATGCCGGTGGCGGCGCGTCTCGTCGGCGAGGACCTGCGCGTCAGGGGCCAGCGACAGCCGCATGGTGCGGCGATCCCGCGGATCGGGTTCGCGCACCAGCAATCCCGCCTTGACCAGCTCGGTGACGAGGGTCGAGACGCTGTTGGCGGCCGAACCCAGTTCGCCGGCGGCCTCTTTCACGGAGATCCCGGGCCGCCGCCCGACCAGGCGCAAGAATTCCGACTGTGCGCCCGACAGCCCCGGCTCGTCGAAGGACCGCCCGGCCAGTCGGCCGACCTGCCGCCGCAGTCGACCCATGCTGCCGAACAGCAGGGTCATCAGCTCGGCATGGTCCTCGGCGTCATGAGGTTCGGGCACGCCTCCAACAATAGCTCTGTTTCAGAGGTATTTCTCGTCGAGGAACGAGCCGGTGGCCCTGCTCGTACGCGCTCGTCAGGTCAGACGGCCGCGGCCGCGCACATGGCGGTGGTAATGCGGCGGACGTCGTCCGGTGTGCTGATGAAGGGTGGCATGCAGTAGATGAGGTCGCGGAAGGGGCGCAGCCAGACTCCGGATTCGACGGCGGCGTGGGTGGTTTTGCGCATGTCCACGGGGTGGTCGAGCTGGATGACGCCGATGGCGCCGCGAATCCGGACGTCCGCGACGCCGGGGAGGGCGCGGGCCGGGGCGAGGCCCGTGGTCAGTGCGGCTTCGATGCCGCGTACTTCCGCCTGCCAGTCGCGGGAGAGCAGCAGTTCGATGGAGGCGACCGCGACCGCGCAGGCGAGGGGGTTGCCCATGAAGGTCGGGCCGTGCATGAGGCCGCCGTGCTCGCGGCTGAGGGTTTCGGCGATCTCGGATGTACACAGGGCGGCGGCGAGGGTCAGGTAGCCGCCGGTGAGCGCCTTGCCCACGCACATCACGTCGGGCCGGACTCCGGCCTGCTCGGCCGCGAAAAGTGTTCCGGTGCGGCCGAATCCGGTGGCGATCTCATCGAAGACGAGCAGGACGCCGTGCTCGTCGCAGAGTCGCCGCAGATCCGCCAGATAGCGCGGGTCGTGGAAGCGCATGCCGCCCGCGCCCTGCACGACCGGTTCCACGATGACCGCGGCCAGTTCGTGCGCGTGCGCGGCGATCACCCGCTCCAACTCGGAAACATACTCGGGCACATACTCTTCCGGCGGCGCGCTGGCGAAGACCTGCGGCACAAGGACATCCGTCCACAGTGAGTGCATTCCGCCCTCGGGATCGCACACGCTCATGGGGGTGAAGGTGTCCCCGTGGTACCCGCCGCGCCAGGTCATCAGCCGATGCTTCTCCGGCCGCCCGATCGCCCGCTGATATTGCAGGCACATCTTCACCGCGACCTCGACCGACACCGATCCGGAGTCGCAGAGGAAGACCTTGTCCAGCCCCTCGGGCGTGAGCTCGACCAGCAATTGCGACAACCGCACGGCCGGTTCGTGGGTGAGCCCCCCGAACATCACGTGACTCATCTTCCCGGCCTGCGCGAGCAATGCCGCGTCCAGCACCGGGTGCCGGTACCCGTGCACGGCCGCCCACCACGAACTCATCCCGTCCACCAGCTCCCGCCCGTCGGCGAGGGTGAGCCGGGTCCCGGACGCGGACGCCACGATGAGCGGTTCGGTCCCGGCCGGGAAACCGCCGTAGGGATGCCACACGTGCGCGGCGTCGAGCGCGGTGATCTCAGCGGGAGTCAACGCCTTGCCGGAAGCAGTCACTGCCACGGTGAGTCCTTACGAGGAGCGGGCTTGAACGGTGTTCAAGTTACCACGAACCATTCCCGACCCGGCCGCTCCCGCGTATTCTTTGACTCGGTCAAAGGATTGGAGTCGTCGTGACAACCAACTCTGTCGAGGGCGGGACGAGCACCGCCGATCAGCCGATCGAGGCGCACCACATCGCGGCCGTGCGCGCCTTCAACCGGCGCTACACCCGCATCATCGGCGTGCTGCAAGGCGGCATGCTGGGCACCGAATACTCGCTCACCGAGGGTCGGATCCTGTTCGAGCTGGCCAACTTCGGGGCCGCCGAGGTGGTGGATCTACGGCTGGCGCTGGATCTGGACGCGGGGTATCTCAGCCGGATTCTGGCCCGGTTCGAGGAGCGCGGACTGGTGGCCCGGCGCCGGTCTCAGGCCGACGGGCGGCGGCAGATCGTCGAGCTGACCGGGCTCGGTCGCGCCGCCTTCGACGTCCTGAACCAGCGCACCGACGAACAGATCGGCGGCCTGCTCGGCGAGCACTCCCCTGTCGTGCAGACCCGGCTGGTCGGGGCCATGCGCACCATCGAACAGATCCTCGACAGCGAACTCGAGGCCGACCCGGCCGCCGTCGTGCTGCGCGCCCCGCGCCCGGGCGACCACGGCTGGGTGATCCGCCGCAATGCCGAGCTCTACGCCGAGGAGTTCGGCTGGAACGGCGAGTACGAGGCCCTGGCCGCCAAGATCGTCGCCGACTGGCTCAATTCCCATGACCCGCAGCGGGAACGGGCCTGGATCGCCGAATACGAGGGCGATCCGGTCGGCTGCGTCTACTGCATGCGCGAGGACGACACCACCGCCCGGCTGCGGCTGCTGCTGGTCGAGCCGTCCGCGCGCGGGCTGGGGGTGGGCAGCGCCCTGGTCGACGAATGCCTGCGCTTCGCCGCGGACGCCGGATACACCGAGATGGTGCTGTGGACCAACAGCATCCTGACCTCGGCCCGGCACCTGTACGAGCGCGCGGGTTTCGCACTCGTGGAATCGAATCCGCACCACAGCTTCGGTGTGGATCTGGTCGGGCAGACCTGGCGCAGGGGACTCTGACCGGGCGGCGGACCGGCTCGATAGGGTCGGGGCATGGCTCCCGCGACCCCCGGCTCCACCGCGCTCGGTGTCTGGCCGGGAACCGCCTACCCGCTCGGCGCGACCTATGACGGCGCCGGGACGAACTTCTCGGTGTTCTCCGAGGTCGCCCGGCGCGTCGAACTGTGCCTGATCGGCGACGATCAGCGCGAGACCCGGATCCCCCTGGACGAGGTGGACGGGTATGTGTGGCACGCCTATCTACCGGGCATCGGGCCGGGGCAGCGCTACGGGTTCCGGGTGCACGGGCGTTTCGATCCCGCCAAGGGACTGCGCTGCGATCCCAGCAAGCTGCTGCTCGACCCGTACGGCAAGGCGTTCGAGGGCGATTTCGGGACCGATTCCGCGCCCTACAACTACGGGCAGAACTCGCTCGGGCACACCATGACCGGGGTGGTGATCAACCCGTATTTCGATTGGGCCGACGATCGCGCGCCGCGGCGGCCCTATCACGAGACGGTGATCTACGAGGCGCATGTGAAGGGGATGACCTTCACCCATCCCGAGGTGCCGCCGTCCCTACGCGGGACGTTCTCGGGCATGGCGCATCCGGCGATCATCGAGCACCTGCGCGCGCTGGGTGTCACGGCCATCGAGCTCATGCCGGTGCACCAGTTCCTCGACGACCGGATCCTGCTCGATCGCGGGCTGCGGAACTATTGGGGCTACAACAGTTTCGGCTACTTCGCACCCCATCGCGGGTATGCGGCGGGTGACGCGCCCGCCTCCGGGGTCACCGAATTCAAGGCCATGGTGCGCGCCTTCCACGCCGCCGATATCGAGGTCATTCTCGACGTGGTCTACAACCACACCGCCGAGGGCAATGAATTCGGCCCGACGCTGAGCTTCCGGGGCATCGACAATGCCGCGTATTACCGTCTGGTGGACGATGATCCGCAGCATTACATGGATTACACCGGCACCGGCAACAGCTTCAACATGGCGCACCCGCACGCCTTGCAGCTGATCATGGATTCGCTGCGCTACTGGGTGCTCGACATGCACGTGGACGGGTTCCGGTTCGATCTGGCCGCCACCCTGGCCCGCGAATTGCATGACGTGGACCGGCTTTCCACCTTTTTCGACATGGTGCAACAGGACCCGGTGGTCAGTCAGGTGAAGCTGATCGCCGAACCCTGGGATGTCGGCGAAGGCGGCTATCAGGTCGGCAATTTCCCGGTCGCCTGGACGGAATGGAACGGCAAATACCGTGACACCGTGCGAGATTACTGGCGTGGGCAACCGGCGACGCTGGGCGAGTTCGCCTCCCGGCTGACGGGCTCCTCGGATCTGTACGAAGCGACAGGGCGGCGGCCGTGCGCGAGCATCAACTTCGTGACCGCGCACGACGGCTTCACCCTCGCGGATCTGGTGTCCTACAACGACAAACACAACGCGGCCAACGGTGAGGACAATCGCGACGGCGAGAACTACAACCGCTCCTGGAACTGCGGCGTCGAAGGACCCACCGACGATCCGGAAATTCTGGCCCTGCGCGCCCGCCAGACCCGCAATCTGCTCGCCACCCTGATGCTCTCGCAAGGCACGCCCATGCTGTTGCACGGCGACGAATTCGGCCGTAGCCAGCAGGGCAACAACAATGCCTACTGTCAGGATTCACCGCTGTCGTGGATGGACTGGACCCTCATGCACACCCATGCCGATCTGCTCGAATTCACCACGCGCACGGTCGCATTGCGGCGCGCGCACCCGATCTTCCGGCGACGCCGCTTCTTCGATCCGGCCCCGGACACGCAGGGGCCCGGCGACATCGCCTGGTTCACTCCGGCGGGCGCGGAGATGACCGACGCCGACTGGATGACCACCTTCGCCCGCTCGCTGACCGTCTTCCTCAACGGCGACGGCATCCGCGAGCCCGGCCCGCGCGGTGAGCCCGTGACCGACGATTCGTTCCTGCTGTGTTTCAACGCTCATGACGAAGAGCTCGATTTCACACTGCCCGCCACGAGCTACGGCAAGGCCTGGTCAGCCGTCCTGGATTGCTCCACGGCCACCGGCGATCCCGCCGAACAGACCGTCCGCCCCGCCGCCACCACCGTACAAGTGCCCGCACGCTGTCTGCTCGTGCTGCGCCGTACGGCATGATCGATACCGCCATGACCAGCTCGCCCGAACACCACACCGGACCCATCGCCCGGCAGACGCCCGTGCGCAGCACCTACCGCCTGCAGTTGCGGCCCGACGCGCTCACCTTCGCCGACGCGCGCGGTATCGCCGAATACCTGCAGCAGCTGGGCATTTCGCATCTGTACCTGTCGCCCGTCATGACGGCGACCCGCGGCTCCACCCACGGCTACGACGTCACCGACCCCACCGCGGTCGCCGCCGGACTCGGCGGGCCGACCGGACTCAAGGCCCTCGCCGACGAGGTCCGCAGCCGCGGCATGGGGCTGATCATCGATCTGGTGCCCAACCACGTGGGCGTGGCCGATCCGCAGCAGAACGCGTGGTGGTGGGATGTGCTGCGGCTGGGCAAGGAATCCCAGTACGCCACCTGGTTCGACATCGACTGGACGCCGGGCAACGGCGCGGGCGGGCGCATCGCGCTACCGGTGCTGGCCGGGGAGAACGATCCCGCGGCGCTGACCGTGGACCGCTCCGGCGCCGAACCCATGCTGGCGCTGCACGATATGCGTTTCCCGATCGCCCCGGGCACCGACGGCGAGAACGCGCTGCGCATCCACGACCGGCAGCACTACCGGCTGGTCAATTGGAAGTCGGGGCTGTGCGGGTACCGGCGCTACTTCACCGTCGGCGGGCTGGCCGCCATCCGGCAGGAGGAGCCCGCGGTCTTCGAGGCCACCCATCGCGAACTGGCCGCCTGGTGTGAGCACGACCTGATCGACGGTGTGCGCGTGGACCATCCGGACGGACTGGCCCGGCCCGGCGAGTATCTGCGGCGGCTGCGCACGCTGATCGGACCGCAGCGGCTGCTGCTGGTGGAGAAGGTGCTCGCCGAGCACGAACCCCTCGACGCCACCCTGCCCATCGACGGCACCACCGGCTACGACGCGCTCGCCGAACTCGGCGGGGTGCTCATCGACCCCGACGGCGAGAAGCAGCTGACCGAACTGTCGCGGCAGTTCACCGGGCACGGCAGCGACCGCGCCTGGTTCATCGAGCAGGAGCATCGGATTCGCCGCGCGGTCGCGGAGACCATGCTGGTGCCCGAGGTGCGGCGGCTGGTCGCGGCCGTCAAACGCGATGCGCGCGCGGACGCCTTCGACACCATGGCGCTCACCAACGCGGCCATCGAGGTGCTGTCGTTCATGCCGGTGTACCGCACCGACTACGCGCCGCTGGCCGGGATGATCGGCGCGGTGGTGGCCGATGTGGCGCGGCGCAATGCCGAGCTCACCGCGCCGCTGCAGGTGCTGGTGACCGCGCTGGCCGTCGGCGGTGAGGCCGCCACCCGCTTCCACCAGGTGGGCGGCGCGATGACCGCGAAAGCCGTGGAGGACACCATGTTCTACCGCGCGGCGCGGCTGGTGTCGCTGCAGGAGATGGGGGCGGATCCGGCGCGGTTCAGCCGTTCGGTCGTCGAATTCCATCTGGCCAATGCCGAGCGCGCGGCGCGGTGGCCCGCCACCATGACGACGCTGTCCACGCACGACACCAAGCGCGGCGAGGATGTGCGCGCCCGTATCGGGATGCTCTCGCAGGTGCCCGATATCTGGGCGCGTTCGGTCAGCACGTGGGAGGAGATCGCGCCCGGGCCCGACGGCGCGACCACACTGTTCCTGTTGCAGAACATGTTCGGCGTGTGGCCCGCCGACGGGCGGGCGGCCGCGACCGTGCCCGGGCTGCGCGAGCGGCTGCATCAGTTCGCGGAGAAGGCCGTTCGCGAGGCCGGGACCCAATCCTCGTGGGAGGAACCGGATGTCGAGTTCGAGACGGCGGTGCACCGCTGGATCGACAGCGTCCTGGACGGCCCCGTAGGCGCGGAGCTCGGTGAGTTCGTCAACGATCTGGCCGCCCACGCCTGGACCGACTCGCTCTCGCAGAAGCTGCTGCAACTGTGCGGTCCCGGCATCCCCGACATCTACCAGGGCTGCGAACTGTGGGAGGACTCCCTCGTCGACCCCGACAACCGCCGCCCCGTCGACTTCACCCACCGCACCCTGCTGCTGCAATCCCTCACCGGCACACCCGATCTCGACGCCTCCGGCGCGGTCAAGATGTGGATCGCCGCCTACGCCCTCTGGCTGCGCCGCGAACGCCCCGACTGCTTCGTAGGCGGCACCTACACCCCCCTGTTCGCCTCCGGCGACCGCGCCGCCCACCTCATCTCCTACGCCCGAGGCCGCACCGGCGAAACCCCCGAAGTCATCGTCGCCGCCACCCGCCACAGCATCCGCCTCGACGAGGCGGGCGGCTGGGCCGACACCGTCATCGACCTCCCCCAAGGCCACTGGACAGACCGCCTGACGGGCCACACCTTCTCCGGCCGAGCCCGCCTCGAAAAACTCTTCGCCCGCCTCCCCGTAGCCCTCCTCGTCCGCTGACCTGCCCGCTCAGCGCGGAACGGTGCGGCAAGGAGGTTGGAGGGTGTTGTCGTCGGCGTAGACCGGCCAGGTCATGGCGTTGGAGGTCTGCGGACCGAAGACACCGTCCGTGGTGACGGAATGTTGCTGCTGGACGATGAGCACGGCCCGCTTGGTATCCGCGCCGAAAATACCGTCGGTGTCAGCGATTTCAGTGTTGTAGCAGGTGCGGAGGGCGGACTGGAGGGCCTTCACGCCCTCGAGCGGGCCCTGGGCGGCGTCCTTGAGGGAGAGGATGCAGCGGCGGCCGCCGTCGCCGGTTGCGGGGATCACGGCGTGCGTGCCGGGGGCCACCGAGACCGTGGTGGTGTACAGGCAGCGAGCGGTGATGGATGCCGCCGGGGTCGGTGCGGCGGTGCCCGGGTCGGAGGTCGTATTCCAATACAGGACACCGGCCGTCACCGCCGCGACTGCGAGGAGGCCGGTGGTCGCGGTGGAGATCGTGACGATCCGCCGCCGGTTCGCGCCGGAAGGGCGGCTCGGATGTTCCAATGCTCCCAGTGTTTCCGCGACCGCACGGCCGGTGGACGACCCGGTCCCGCGGCCGGTCACGCGTCGGAGCATGACGGCCAGTCGGACCGGGCCGGTGGTCTTCAGGGCTGGTGTACGGCCGACGCGGTGGCGGGTGCGTAGGGCGCGCGTGGCGGCGGTGGCAAGGTCGCCACAGGAGGCGTGGCGGTCGGCCAGGCTCCAGGCGGTGCCCTTGGACAGGACGCGGGCCATGGGAGCGGTGAGGTTGGGATCGGTTCCGGGGATGGGTAATTCGGCGGGGAGTTCGCCGGTGAGGAGCTGGTAGAGGGTGACGGCGAGGGCGTGGACGTCGGCACGGGGGCCGACGGGGCGGCCGATGCGTTGTTCGGGTGGGGCGTAGGGCTGGGAGAAGGCCCAGCGGCCGCTGGCGGTGAGAGTGTCGTCGGCGGCGAGGCTGCGGGCGATGCCGAAGTCGCCGATCAGGATCCAGTCGGTGCCGCCGGTGCCGGTGGTGCGGAAGATATTGGCGGGCTTCACGTCCCGGTGGATGACCTGCTGGGCGTGCGCGTAATCGAGGGCGTCGGCGACCGCGGCGATCATGCGGACGGCGCGGTCGGGGTCGATGCCGTGCGGGTTGTCCTCGATGAGGTCGGCGAGATCGCCGCCGGGCACGTACTGCATGGCCATCCACAGCGTGCCGCGCTCGTCACCGAAGTCCTTGACGTCCACGATGTTCGGATGCGCCAGGTTCGCCACCAGCTGCGCCTCCCGGCGGAACTGGGCGCTGCCAGAGGTGCCGGTCACCATGGGCGTCAGCACCTTCAGCGCGACCGGCATGTCCAGCACCTGATGGCGGGCCAGATAGACCGTGCCCATCCCGCCCGCGCCCAACCGGCGCTCGATGACATATCCGGCGAAAACCGACCCCGCGACCAGCTCGGTAGCGACCACCCTGCGCGCACCTCCTCCCGGAGTCCGCCGATGCGAGGATAGCGCCGCGACGACAGTCCGGTAGGAGGAAATCAGCATGACCGTCAGCTCGAGAGCACTCGCGCGTCCGGCGTCGGCAGCGGAACCTGTTCGATCGGTTCGACCAGATCCGGTGGCACCGGCCCGTGGTCGGCGGCGCACCAGCGGTGAATATTGGCCGGCCGGTAGTCCTTTCGATCCAGCACCGTCGAGGCCAGGAAGCTGTCCTGATCCTCGGGCTGCAGCAGCTTGCGCCAGGAATCCCAGTAGAAGCGCGGACTGCGCCAACTAGCCGCCAGCCGAACGAGATTCAGCACCCGGAAACCCGGGCTGAGCGAATCGTGCAAATGGCTGGCGTCGAACGGGCAACCCTGCAGCAAGGTGTCGAGGCGATCGTGGTCGAAGGCCAGCCCCTCGGCTTCGGCCTCGGCGATCATCCAGCGCAGCGTGATGTCGGACAGCCCACAGTCGGCGTAGCCGCCGCCGATATCGCTGTGCACGCCCTCGAACCAGACCTGCTTGACCCGGTCGGGCCGGTTGAACAGTTCCTTCTGGTCGGCGGGAATCTCCCACAGGCAGGGCGCGAATTCCCGCCGCCGTTCGTCGATGGCGAGGGCCTGCCGCGCGCACAGCACGATCTTCGACAACCGCACATCGTGGAAGCGGTGCTTCCACGCGGTCAGCCCGGGCACGCCCATCGCGCCGACGGTGTCGAAGACGCCGAGGAAGTTGATGGTCGGCCGCTGCGGGTAGCAGTACTCGGCGCGGAATTCGGCCCACTCGGGCGGATCCGGATCGTCCGGGTGCTTCTTGCGGGTCTTGTAGATCTCCAGTGCCTTCGGGTACTTGCCGTGAATCATGGCGTCGTACTTCAGTATTCCGAGGCGGTTGATCATGCCGGCCAGGCTGCGCGCGGTGTACGCGCCCCGGCTGAACCCGAAGATGAAGATCTCGTCGCCGAGTTCCCAGTTCAGCGCCAGCTGCCAGTAGGCCGCCGACAGATTGGCCTCCAGGCCGAGCCCGAACGCGCCGCCCATCAGCCTGTCGGACATGAACCCGCGCGATCCGGGTCCCGACACGTAATAGATCCGCTGACCGACGGACTTCCCCTCCCGGTCCGCCCCGGTCAGCTTGACCGTTTCCGCGATCTTGACGATGTTGGACACCGTCGTGCTGGACTCGGCCTTCCAGGTGCCGTCGCAGCACACCACCAGCCTTTTCATGAACGCCAGCCTCCCGTTCTGACCGTTCGGTTTCACGCGTAGTGAACTACCCGTTTATCGACCGCGGCGCTCGCGGCCGTTAACTCCCGCGCGTGCCCCTATAAGTACCCGGACCCCGCCTGTTAACACCGCGAGGTCGCTGCGCGATCGCTCATGATTCGTTCACGATCACTATGGCACCGTGAACGCATGTCCGACGATGGAGTGACCGCTCGCAGCGTATGGGTCCTGGTGTGCGAGGACGACGAGCAGCTGGGCGAACGCGTCGCGGACGGACTGCGCGGCGCGGGCTTCATCGTCGATCTGACCCGCAACCTCGCCGACGCCGGACAGCAGTGCGGGGTGCGGCTCTACGACTGCCTCATCGTGGATCGCGGGCTACCCGACGGCGACGGACTGGATCTGGTTCGGCGGCAACGGGAATCGGGTAATCACACACCTGCCCTGTTGATCACCGCGCGCGACGGTGTCGGCACGCGCAGCGAGAGCTACGCGGGCGGCGCGGACGACTATCTGGCCAAGCCCTTCTCGTTGAACGAACTGGCCGCGCGGGTCCGGGCGCTGTGCACGCCGCGCCGGATGCAGACCACGCCGGTGCTCACCATCGGCGACCTGGTTGTCGACCGCCTTCGCCGCCGCGTCCGCCGCAGCGGAGTGTTGCTGACCATGACCACCCGCGAGTTCTGCGCCTTGGAGCTCCTCGCCGCCCGCGCGGGCACCCTGGTGACCCCGGCCGAGATCGCCGCCTTCTGCAGCGATCCGGCCACGCCCGCCACCGGCATCGACGAGGTGATCACCCGACTCGACCGCAAACTCGGCGAGCCGCCGATCATCCACACCTCGGCGGCGGGATATTTGCTCCACGCCTGAAAACCCAAGGGGAGAAATGCAACCCGTGTGGTCCGGCAGTGCCGGACCACACGGTTCAGCGGATCAGGTCAGGTAGCGGTAGGCCGGCGACTTCGGGTCGAGGCGCTCGCATTGAATCGGGGCCTTGTCCATGCGCTCGAGCAGCGGCTCGAGGCCCGAGGGCGTGCCGAGTTCGATGCCGACCAGCGCCGCACCGGTTTCGCGGTTGTTGCGCTTGACGTACTCGAAGACGGTGATGTCGTCGTCGGGTCCGAGAACCTCGTCGAGGAAGCGGCGCAGCGCACCGGGTTCCTGCGGAAAGTCCACCAGGAAATAGTGTTTCAGTCCCTGATGGACCAGTGAGCGCTCGATGACCTCGCCGTAGCGGGAGACGTCGTTGTTGCCGCCGGAGAGCAGCACCACCACCGTCGAGCCGGGCTCGACGTCGATTTCCGCCAGCGCGGCGGTCGCGAGCGCGCCCGCCGGTTCGGCGACGATGCCCTCGTTCTGGTACAGCTCCAGCATGGCGGTGCAGATCGCGCCCTCGTCGACCTGAAGCATGCGGAAAGAGCCCGCGCCCGTACGGGTTTCGGTGCTGGTGAGCAGCGGCAGCGAGGCATGCGAACGGACCGCGCCGCCGAAGCGCACCACCGCCTGATACCCGACCGCGCCGATGCGCCGCACGGCTGCGCCGTCGACGAACGGATCGATCTCGGGCAGGGTCACCGGACCGCCCGCCACCAGGGCGGCGGTCATGGAGGCCGCGCCGGTGGGTTCGGCCGCGAGCAGCGCGGTCTGCGGCGAGCGCTCCCGCAGGTAGGTGGCGACACCGGCGAGGCAGCCGCCACCGCCGACCGGAACCACCACCAGATCGGGCTGGCGGCCGAGCTGTTCGAGGAATTCCGCCGCGATGGTGCCCTGACCGGCGGCGGTGCGCGGATCGTCGAAGGGCGGCACCATGGTGGCCCCGGTGCGGGCGACATCGTCGGCGGCGGCCGCGGCGGCCGCGTCGTAGGTGTCGCCGACGGCGATGAGTTCCACGAATTCGCCGCCGTGCACGCGGATTCGGTCGCGCTTCTGCTTCGGGGTGGTGGTCGGCACGTAGATGCGGCCGCGCACGCCCATGGCCCGGCACGCGAAAGCCACGCCCTGGGCGTGGTTTCCGGCGCTGGCGGTTACCACCCCGGCGGACTTCTCGGCCTCGGTCAGCTGCACCATGAGGTTGTAGGCGCCGCGAATCTTGTAGGAGCGCACGGCGGTGAGGTCCTCACGCTTGAGGTAGACCTCGGCCCCGGTGAGCGCCGACAGCCGCGGATTCCGTTGCAGCGGTGTCGGCTCGATAATGTCCGAAATTCGCTTCGCAGCCGCATCGATCTCATCCGCCGACAATTCGGGCAGCGGATTGGACACTTTCTCTGCTACAGCAAGCGGATCAGACACCCGAACATGCTAGCTGGGAGCGCCCACGCCACCGGCGGCACCGCCCGATTCCGGTGCGGAATGCCCGGATTGCTGGAACCCGACCCGGCGCGCCGGCAAACACGGCGGACCGACCAGCTCGCGCGCCGCGGTTGCCAGGCGCCACGCCGAGGCGGATCCGGGCACTGCGAAAAGGCCCCGATCACAGCGTGATCGGGGCCCTTTCCTATCGACCGCCGCGCTTCCCGGTGTCGCGGCGGGCGACGCTCACGCGCGCGGCGTCAGGACGAAAACCGGGATCTGACGGTCGGTCTTCTTCTGGTACTCGGCGTAGTCCGGCCAGACCTCGACGGCGCGCTTCCACCAGAGGTCCTTCTCGTCGCCGGTGACCTCGCGGGCGTCGTAGTCGGCGACGGCGTCACGGTCGCGCAGCTCGACGTGCGGGTCGGCCTTCACGTTCCAGTACCAGACCGGATGCTTGGGTGCGCCGCCGAGCGCGGCGACCACCGCGTATTCACCATCGTGCTCGACCCGCATGAGCGGCGTCTTGCGCAGCTTGCCGGACTTGTTGCCGCGGGTGGTGAGCAGAATGATCGGAACGCCGCGCAGGGTATGACCCTCGGCGCCCCCGGAGTTGTCGTACTGGTCTGCCTGCTCGCGCGCCCAGTCGGACGGGCTGGGTTCGTACTCTCCGATTAGTGGCATGACGTGGTCAACCATCACCGATCATGTGTTGTTCCCGACACCAGGTTTCGGTTGACCGAACTTTAAGTCTCCCCCTACCCTGACCGTATGGCAGTGGTTAACCCTACGGACACCGAGCGGGCCCCCGCGCGCGCCACCGTGGACATCGCCGGGACGGCGTGGCCGGTCTACAAGCTCGAAGCCTTGTTCGCCGGTGCGGTGGTCTGCCTGACGCTCGCCCTCATCACCGGTTCGGTGCAGGTCGCCGTACTGGGCGCGGCCACCGTCGCGGCGCTGCGCTGGCTGCTCGCCATGACCCACCGCTGATCAAAACCCACCGGTCCGTGTCCTTCGGGCGATTCATGCGGTTCGTCTATTAGTTTTATTCGCATGCGGTTGTCCACTCTGGGCGTTCTCATGCTGTCC
>NZ_JBSGBY010000063.1:0-21698 GCF_053601505.1 Nocardia sp. NPDC004722 | reverse complement strand
GTCGGACTGGCTGCCGACCTCCTCGTGATCGAACATGGCCAGCACCGGCACCGCCGCACCGGGTTCGGCGACCGCGGCCAGGAAGGCGCGCAGTCCGGCGTAGCAGGTGCCCTGATTGTCGAGCCGGGGCGCGCTCACCAGATCCAGGTCGCGGCCGATCAGCTTGGACGGCACCAGATCATGGGTCATCAGCTCCCAGCCGAGAATGGCGTCGGGTTCGATGCCGCAGCGTTCGGCCAGGAAGGTCATGAACGAGCGCGGCTCGCCGCCGATCCCCCACACCGCGTTCACATGCCGCTGCGGATCCAGCTGCACCCCGCGCCGGTCCTCGGACAGGTGGATGGCCAGCTGCGGCACCCGCAGGATGGGCTCGTCGATGCGAATCAGCCGCTCCCGCACCACATTTCCGTCCCGCACCGACAACCGGCCGGAGATGCCGAGATCGCGGTCGAGCCAGGAGTTCAGCCAGGCCCCACCGTAGGGTTCCAGCCCGACCAGCTGCCAGCCCGCCGAAGCCAGATCCGGATGCTGCTTGACCCGCAGGTTGGGGCTGTCGGTGTGCGCTCCGACCACCCGGAACGGGGTGGACTGCCCGACCCGGAAGCCGGTGGGCGCGCCCGGTCCGCCGTCGGCCCAGGCCACCAGGGATCCGCCGCGCACCACGTAGTAGCGGCCCGCGCTGCTCGACGGCCAGGCGGCCGCCTCGGACAGCCGGGTGAAGCCGTGATCGTCGAGTTCCGCTGCGACAGTGCGGCAGACGTGGAAGGGGGACGGCGAGGCGTCGATGAATTCGCACAGTCCGGCGGCGGTCGCGGTCGTCTCGGCAACGGGCATGTGCTCGATCCTAAGCAACGGCGACTCAGATCAACTCTCGGACTCGCGTCTCAACTCCCGGACTCGCGTCCGCGCGGCTACTCCCGCACCGGCGCTTCGGCGACGCGGCCGAGCAGGCGGACCAGCTCCAGGTAATCGTCGCTTCCGAGACTGCGGCGCATTTCGGCCTCGGCCCGCACCTCCTCGGCGCGCACCTCCTCGACGAGTTCCTCACCGCGACGGCTGAGTCCGATGAGAATGCGACGGCGATCGTCGGCGGCGGCCACCCGGAAGATGAGGCCGCGCTCGGCGAGATGGTCGGCATGCCGGGTCGCCGAGGACGGCGGCAGCTGTGTACGACCCGCCAGCTCGCTCATGGTGATGCCGATGTCAGGGGACAGATTGGCCAGCATGCACCATTGATCCGCGGTGAGTCGGCGCGCACACAGAGCGGCGTCCAGGTGACGAAGCCAACTCCGCTCGGCCGCCCGGAGGGCTCCATGCAAGGTGGAAAATCCACCTAGAATTGTCGCCATATTTCCCGCCCGTCAGAAAACCGCTTGAACCAGGGGAAGGGTAACCGATGTCCCCGTTCGACGGGAATCCCGAGAACATCTTCGAGATCATCAACATAGTTCCCCAGCAAGGTCCCGGCGGAATCTTCGCCCCTTCCTGTGAGGCCGCCATTTCTTTGGCGTTGGCGGAAATCAACTCCGGTTCCGGAATTCTGGGAAGGGAATTGCGCGTCACCCACATTGACGGCGGCCGGGAACCGCACGTGGTGGCGGGAGAAGTATCGGCACTGCTGGCGACGGGCATGGTGGCCGCGGTGACCGGCTGGCACACCTCGGCGGTGCGGCGGGCGGTGGAGCGCGTGACGGCGGGCCGGGTGCCCTATCTCTTCGCCACCGACCACGAGGGCTCGAGCCCGGACGCACCCGACGGGCTGTTCATGATCGGCGCGGATCCGGGACATCAGATCCTGCCCGCGCTGGACTGGTTGCAGCGGTCCTTCGAGGCGCGGCGCTGGGCGATCATCGGCAACGACTACGTGTGGCCGCGCCGCACCGCGCAGGCGATCCGGGCCCGGCTGCTGGATCCGGAGCTGATCCCGCTGGAGATGTTCGTGCCCATGGGAACCCGCGATTTCCGGCGGTTTCTCGGGGATCCGCTCCTCGATCGGGCCGACGGCATCATCGTGCTGCTGGTCGGGGCCGATGTCGCGCGCTTCAACCTGCAATTCTCCCGGACCGGGAGATCCGATCAGCAGGTGCGGGTGAGCCCGGCGGTGGACGAGAACGTGCTGCTGGCCGCGGGCGGCGGGGCCAACCACAATCTGTTCGTGCCGTCCGGGTTCTTCGTCAACGGCCCGCACGATCGGGAGCGGCTGGACCGGTATCACAAGCTGCACGGCTGGTTCGCGCCGTCGCTCACGAATTTCAGCAATACCAGCTACGAGGCCATCCACACCCTGCGCGGCATGGCCGAGCTGGCCGGATCGATGGATGTGCGGCGCATCCAGCGGGCGGTCGCGGACCGTCCGGTCATCGAAACCCCGTGGGGCGAGGTCGGTTTCGAGGGCAATCAAGCGATCCGCCCGACCTGGATGGCCAGGGCGGGCGGCGTCGACTTCGAGATTCTGGACGGGATTTAGGCGGAGACCAAGCTGTCGAGAACCGACAGGAACAGGCCCAGGCCGTCGTCGCTCGGGCCGGTGAGCGGCTCGGTGGCGTGCTCGGGGTGCGGCATCAGGCCGACCACGCGGCGGTTCGCGGAGGTGATGCCCGCGATGTCGCGCTGGGAGCCGTTGGGGTTGCCGCCCGCGTAGCGGAAGACCACGCGGCCCTCGCCCTCGAGCTCGTCGAGCACCTCATCGGACGCCTGGAAGCGGCCCTCGGCGTTCTTGACCGGCACCAGGATCTGCGCGCCCTTCTCGTAGCGCGATGTCCAGGCGGTATCGGTCTGCTCGACGGTCAGCCACTGGTCGCGGCAGACGAAGTGCAGGCCCTCGTTGCGGGTCAGCGCGCCCGGCAGCAGGCCCGCCTCGCACAGGATCTGGAAACCGTTGCAGATGCCCAGGATCGGCATGCCGCCCTGGGCGGCCTTGATGACCTCGCCCATGACCGGGGCCATGGAGGCGATGGCGCCCGCGCGCAGGTAGTCGCCGTAGGAGAAGCCGCCGGGGACCACGACCGCGTCGACCTGCTTCAGATCGGCGTCGGCGTGCCACAGCGAAACCGGCTCGGATCCGGCCAGTTTCACCGCGCGGGCCGCATCGACATCATCGAGCGTGCCCGGGAAGGTGATGACACCGATGCGAGCGCTCACAGCCGGACGACCTTCCAGTCCTCGATCACGACGTTGGCCAGCAGCGATTCGGCGATCTTCTCCAGGTCGGCGTCGGTGACATTGTCATCGACATCGAGCTCGAATCGCTTGCCCTGCCGCACATCCGAGATGCCGGGATGTCCGAGACGCCCCAGCGCGCCGACAATGGCTTGTCCCTGCGGATCCAGGATCTCGGCCTTCGGCATCACCTCGACCACGACACGTGCCACGCGTTGCTCCTCAGCTGGTGGGGCGGGCCTGGCGACGAAAGCCAGGCTGGTTCGCTGCTCAGACTAGTTGCTGCGGCTACGCGCCCCGCCTTCGGGGCAAGCCGGTTGTGGCCCCCGACACAGCGGAACCTCCAAGCGCGGCCGGAGTCCGGCCGCTCCGGCTTGGACGGAGCTACGGTTAGACATGCGCATAGCCCATTTCGGACATTCCTGCATTCTCGTGGAGATGAACGGCATCCGGGTTCTCTTCGATCCGGGCACCTTTTCACACGGTTTCGAGGGCATCACCGGATTGGACGCCATCGCGGTCACCCATCAGCATCCCGACCACATCTGCCCGAATCGGATCCAGGCGCTGATCGACGCCAATCCGCAGGCCAGGCTGCTCTCGGATCCACAGACGGCGTTGCAGCGGGGCGAACCCTGGGAAGCCGTATATGCCGGAAATGTCCTAAAGGTCGGTGATGTCCAGATAACCGGCGGCGGTGGCCGGCACGCGGTCATTCATCCGGACATCCCGGTAATCGACAACACTGTTTTCCAACTCGGCACCCCGGAGGATCCCGCACAACTCGTGCACCCGGGCGATTCCCTGTGGGTGCCGCCCACTCCGGTGGGCGTACTCGCCATTCCGGCGGTCGCGCCCTGGATGCGGATCAGCGAGGCGGTCGATTACCTGCGGGCGGTCAATCCCCGCATCGCCTTCCCCATCCACTACGGCATCATCGTCCCCGAAGCACAGGGCATCTATTTCGGTCGCCTGAACGAAATGGGCCCCGCGAATACCGAATTCAAGATCATAGAACCCGAGGACCACGCCGAATTCTGATCATTCCGAGCGCCTCACAACCAGCCGAGGCTTCCGAAGAGGATCAGGGCGAGCGCGTCGATGCCCGCAATCGCGCCCACCGCAACGGCTTTCGCGCGCACGGTGGGCAGGTCGTGGACCCAGAAGCAGGCGACGAAGAACGGGACGTAGCCGATCAGCCAGATCAGGTACGGGAATCCGGCATGCCACCAGGACCAGTGCCAGGTGAGGACACCGGCCTTGTTGAGCAGCACCTCGACGCCGACCGCGGCCGCCGAGTTCGCCGCGATCAGGACCGGGCGGTTGGGTAGCCCAAAGATGCGGGTTTCCTTGGGCGGCAGCATCTTCGCGGCCGCCACGCCCATGACGGCGAACATGAAGCAGATCTCGATATTGAGGCCGATGAGGATCTGGTAGGCCGTGGGGCCGGTCGCGCCCCAGACCGGTGCGCGGCCGGTGGCGTGGAAGACCAGGGAGTTCCAGATCTCGTTGAACCAATCCATGCCCCACAGGGCGAGACCGGCGAAGAAGACGTTCCAGTTCCGGCGCTCCACCTCGGTCGCGTAGACGTAGATGACCAACAGCAGCAGGGGGATCACGTACCACTGGAAATGACTGCTGTCGCGCACGGTCAGAGTGTTTACAAATCAACACAGGATGTCAACGTGTAAGTACCTCTTCCTGTCCGGCCTCGGCCTCCCGGGCCTGGATCTCACGCAGGCGCGCACCCTCTACGTCGATATCGGGGACGATCCTGCTCAGCCACTCCGGAATCCACCAGGCCCACTTGCCCATGAGCACCAGCAGGGACGGGATGAGGATCATGCGAACCAGGAAGGCGTCGAAGAAGACACCCGCGGCGAGGGCGAAACCCATGGACTTGGCGCTGATGTCGGGCTCCATCATGAAGGAGCCGAAGACGAAGATCATGATCACCGCGGCGGAGGTCACCACGCGTGCGCCGTGGTGGTAGCCCTTGATCATGGCCTCCTTGGGCGGCTGCCCGTGGACGAACTCCTCGCGCATACGGGTCACCAGGAACACCTGGTAGTCCATGGCGAGGCCGAAGACCAAGCCGATCAACATGATCGGCATGAAGCTGATGATCGGACGCGGTTCGGAGATGATGCCGAGCTTGCCGTCCTGGAAGATCGCCACGGTCGCCCCGAAGGTGGCGGCCATGGACAGCAGGAAGCCCAGAGCGGCGGTCAAAGGCACCAGAATGGAACGGAATACGGCGATCAGCAGCAGGAAGGCCGCGCCCGCCACGAGAGCCAGATAGGGCACGATCTTGCCGAGCAGCACATGGTCGATATCGGCGTAAATAGCTGTGGTGCCGGTGATTCCGTACTCCATGCCGTAATCGGCGTTCAGCTTCGCCTCGGCGTCGCGGGCGTCGCGGACCAGGTCCTTGGTGCTCTGGTCGTTGGGCCCGGTCTTGGGCACGCCCTCGAACCGCGCGCCCTGACCATCCTGACTCATCACCGGATCGGTCACGTAGTTCATGTCCGAATACCCGGCGAGCTTGTCGTGCAAGGCGGTCAAGGCGGCCTGGCGCTGGTCGGGTGCGACGCCGGACAGATCGACCGCGATCTGCAGCACGCCATTGCTGCCCGCGCCGAACCCGTGGGTGCGCAGCTCGTACGCCTTACGCGCGGTGGAGGTCTTGGGCAGGCTGTCCTCGCCCGGCAGACCGAGTTGCAGATGGGCGGCGGGCGCGGCGATCAGACCGAGCACGATGATGCTCAGGATCAGCGTCAGCACGGGCATCCGGCCGATCACCCGGGCGACCCGCACACCATTGGTGACCTGGGTGTCGTCCTCGGGATCGCCCTGGGCGATGATCGGCAGCTTCGGCTTGAACAGGAAGCGCCCGAACGCGCCCAGCAGCGCGGGCATCAGCGTGAGCGCCACCAGCACCGCGAATCCGGCCGCCACCGCGCCGCCGAGACCCATGAAGGTCAGGAAGCGCACACCCACGACGCTCAGCCCCACCAGCGCGATGATGACGGTCATACCGGCGAACACCACGGCAGAGCCCGCGGTGCCCAGCGCCACGCCCGCAGCCTCGGCGGGCGAATCCTGTACCGACAGTTCGTGTTTGTAGCGGGAGACGATGAACAGCGCGTAGTCGATGGACAGCGCGATGCCGATCATGGACGCCAGGAAGGTGGTGAAGCTGGGCACGTCGAGGAAGGAGGTGCCCAGGAAGATGGTCGCGGTGGCCGCGCCGAGCCCGACGACGGCGGTGAGGATGGGAACGAAGGCGGCCACGATGGCACCGAAGCAGACGATCATCACGACGAAGGCGAAAGCCATGCCGACCAGCTCGGATTTGCCGCTGGGCTGCGTCTGCTCCATGGCCATGGTGCCGGACAGTGCCACGGTGAGCCCGGCGTTGCGGGCGTCGTCGGCCACGTCGTAGGCAGCCTTGCGGTCGTCGGCGGTGATCGCCCCGAAATCCTTGATGGCGAACGGCACAGCGAGCACTGCGACAGTGTCGGGCTCATCGGGATTGAGCACATTCAGCGGGGCATTGCTGCACCGGCTCGCGAAGTCCCGCGCGGTACGGTCGCCGCCGAGGCACCCCATCTGCTCGGCCGCGGCGATGGGATCGGTGAGCGGCTTGGCGTGGTCGACGATGCCGAGATCGTTGAGCTTTTGCACGAGACCGTCGAGGACCTTGCGGTTCTCGTCGGAAGTGAGCTTGGTGCCGCTCGGTGCGCCGATCACATAGACGGCGGTGACCGCGTCGGGCTTGTAGGCTTGCGACATCCCCGGAAAGTGTTTGTCGAGAATCTCGTTCGCCCGCTCCGACGGCAGGTTGGGGATGTCGAAGGAGTTGCTCATCGGCTTCTGTACGGCGAATCCCACGATGACGAGCACGATGAACAGCACCAGCCAGACGGGCAGCACGATCCATTTCCGCCGATACGCGAACCGTCCCCACCGATACAGATAGACGGACACGAGCGTCTCCTCACAGGTCGCCGGATCGTGCGGTCATCTATGCGCCATGTGCGAGTTTGCTATTCAATTGCGAAGGAATCAAGCAATGGCGGCTTGGGGGCCGCACCGCCGGGCAGGACGAGGCACCGCCCGGCGGCGCGAGCTGGAGGGACATGTCGAGATTCCGACGATCCGACCAGTTCATACTTCACTGTTTGCGGTGAATTAGCGGACAAATCGGGAAAAAGTATCCCCGACCTGCGTCAGCGGTAGGACGCGAGGAAAAGAGCCTCCGCGAGCGCCATGTTCTCGATCTCGGTGGGATCCACGCTCTCATTGGGCGCGTGGATCAGGCACTTGGGTTCCTCCACGCCCATGAGCATGATCTCCGCCTTCGGGTAGGTGTCGGCGAAGACATTGCACAGCGGGATGGACCCGCCCTGCCCCTCGGTGGTGGCGGGGCGGCCGTAGGCGGCCTCCATGGCCGCGGACATGGCATTGCGCGCCGGGCCGTCGGTGGAGCCGACGAACGGCGAACCGGTGGCCTCGGTCTCGACCGTCACCTTCGCGTGCCACGGGGCATGCGACTTCAGGTGCGCGGTCAGGGCTTTCAGCGCCTCGTCGGGCTTGGTGCCCGGCGGGATGCGCAGATTGAGCCGCGCCCGGGTCTTGGGCTGAATGGCCGCCGAGGAGCCGACCACGGGCGGCACATCCATGCCGAGCACGGTGAGAGCCGGCCGGGCCCACAGCATGTCGGCGGGCTTGCCGCTGCCCACCAGGTCGACGCCGTCGAGAACCCCCGCGTCCGAACGGAATTGGTCGACCGGGTACTCGTGACCCTCCCACACCTGATCGTTGCGCAGGCCGTCGACGGTGGTGTTGCCGTCGGCGTCACGCAGCGTGCCCAGCAGCTGGATCATGGCGGCCAGGGCGTCCGGGGCGGGACCGCCGAACATGCCGGAATGCATGGGGCCGGAGAGGGTTTCGACGGTGACGACCACGTTCACGTTGCCGCGCAGGGTCTGGGTGAAGGTGGGCACGCCGACCGCGAAATTGCCGCAGTCGCAGATGAGCAGGGTGTCGGCGCGCAGCAACTCCACATTGCCGGGCACGAACTCCTCGAGGCCGCCGGTCCCCTGCTCCTCCGAACCCTCCGACACCAGCACCAGCCCGACCGGGAAGTCGTCGCCGTAGACCTTGCGCAGCGCCCGCAGCGCGGTCAGGTGCATGACGATATTGCCCTTGCAGTCGGCCGCGCCGCGCCCGTACCAGCGGCCGTCCTTCTCGGTGAGCTGCCAGACCGGGGTCTTCCAGGCGGCGTCGTCGAGCGGCGGCTGCACGTCGTAGTGGCAGTACAGCATGACCGTCGGCTTACCGGCCGGGGTCTTGCTGCGCGCCACCACCGCATTGCTGCCGTCGGGCGTCTTGTGCAGACCCACGTCGGTGAGCCCCTCGGCCTGGAAGGCGTCGGCCACCCACTGCGCGGTCTTCTCGCACTCCTCGATCGGAAACTGCCGGGCGTCGTAGACGGATTTGAACGAAACCAGCTGCGCGAGATCGCTCTTCGCGCGCGGCATGAGTTCCTTGACGGCGGCGCGCAGCGCGGCCACCTTCGAATCCTCCCGCACCCCTGCGGTTGTGGTCATGAGGTCCTCCTGATCACTTGGCGGTATCGGGTTTCAGGGTGTCACCCTGCTTCAGGTGACCGGTAGTCTCCAGGTAGGCCGCCAGCTTGTCCGGACAGTAGGTCTCGATGGCCAGCGAGGTGGCGGTGAAGACATCGCGGTCGGCGATGACCGGCCGACTGCCTGGACCCGACGCACCATTGCTGATCGCGGCCTCGTAGCGGGCCTTGATCAGCGGACTGGCCGGGTCCGAGCAGACCAGCCCGCCGTCCTCGCCCAGTGAATCCGCGATGACCTGCGGCTCCGGCGAGTCGAAACCCGCTGCCACCAAACGCGATTGCAGCACCTGCGCCTTGCGCAACGCGTCATCGCTGTCGCTGTTGCGTTTGAAGATGATGACCCCCGCGACGGCCAGCGCCACCAGCACCACCGCCACCGAGATGTAGACCAGGCGGCGCTCCCGCTCGGGCGCGCCTTCGAAGTCGAGTCCGTCGCTCATGCCAGGGCCTCCTGCGGGACGTCGGATTTCCAGCCGGGCTTGCGGAACCTCAGGAACAGATACGGGATGAGCAGTCCGACCACGCCCATGCCCGCGCCGATGAGCAGCACGTAGCTCGCGGCATTGCCGTTGCCGTACTGCGAAGGCGGGACGAATCCGATCAGGAAGGCCGCGATCGAGGCGGCGGTACCCAGCCCGCACAGGGCGATCAGCGCCGGGGCCTTGTACCCGCGCGGATGGTCGGGCTGGTTGCGGCGCAGGCGAATAGCGGCCGTGAACATGAGCACGTACATGATCAGGTACACCTGCGTGGTGATCACCGACAGGATCCAGTACGCGCTGGACACGTCCGGGATGAACGCGTAGAGCAGGGCCAGCAGCGTGGTCACCACCCCCTGCGCCACCAGCATGTTCTGTTGCACGCCATGGCGATTGAGCCGGGTCAGGATGGGCGGCAGGTAGCCCTCGTTGCGCCCGATCAGGATCAGCCCCTTGGACGGCCCGGCCAGCCAGGTCAGCATGCCGCCCAGCGCCGCGGCCACCAGCATGATGCCCAGCACCGGGGTCAGGAAGTTGATGTGGAAGTGGGTGAAGAACCCGTCGAACGCCTGCATGACACCGGCGGTGAGGCTCAGGTTCTTCGACGGCACCACCCAGCTGATCACCACGGCCGGAATGATGAAGATGGCCAGCACCAGGCCGACCGCCAGCGCCATCGCCTTCGGGTACTCCTTGCCCGGATCCTTCAGCGAGGACACGTGCACGGCGTTCATCTCCATGCCCGCGTAGGACAGGAAGTTGTTGACGATGAGCACCAGGCTGGCCAAGCCCGTCCAGGCCGGGAACAGGTGCCCGGAGTCCATCGGCGCGGCGGACGGATTGCCCTGCGCGAGGAATACGAAGCCGAGGATCACCAGCAGCACGCCGGGAATGAGCGTCCCGATGATCAGCCCCATACTCGACAGTCCCGCAACGGTTTTGGTGCCCTGCGAGGAGACGTACACCGCCACCCAGTAGATGGTGATGATGACGATGGCCACGTAGGTGCCGTTGGCGGCCAGCGACGGGTTGATGATGTAGGCGAAGGTGCTGGCCACGTAGGCCAACAGGCTCGGGTAGTAGAAGATCGTCATGGCGAATTGGCACCACACCGCCAGGAACCCCATCGGCTGCGAAATGCCTTCGCCCACCCACTTGTAGACGCCACCCGTCCAGCCCGAGGCCAGCTCCGCGGCCACGAACGCGGTCGGCAGCAGAAACAGCAGCGCGGGCAGCAGGTAGAGGAAGACGCAGGCCAGGCCGTAGACCGCCATGGTCGGCGCGGCCCGCAGGCTGGCCACCGAACTGGTCGTCATGAGCGCCAACGTCACCCAGGACATGTATTTGGTGGCCGTGGCGGCCTTGGTCGCCGTGCTGGTCATCGCCGTCCTTTCGGTCAGAACACGGAGAGCGGTCAGAACATCGAGAACTTGCCCGCACGAACGAACGCCTCGAGCGCGAATCCGCCAGAGGCCGAGTTGCCCTTGGCGTCGAGCCCCGGCCCCCAGGCCGCCACCGAGCACTGGTCCGGCACCACGGCCAGCAGGCCGCCACCCACCCCCGACTTGGTGGGCAGGCCGATCCGATAGGCGTATTCGCCTGCGCCGTCATAGGTTCCGCACATGGTCATGAGCGCGGTGATGTGGCGGGCGTCCTCGCGGGCCAGCAGGCGACTGCCGTCGGCGCGCACCCCGTGCCGTGCGATGAGCAGTCCGGCCTTGGCCAGTTCGGCGCAGGTGATGCTGAACGAGCACTGCCGGAAGTAATGGTCGAGCGCGAGTTCCACGCTGTTGCGCATGTTTCCGAAGCTGGACATCAGATACGAGATGGCGCGATTGCGGTCGCCCGTGCGGAGTTCCGATTCGGCGATGACGCTGTCGACCTCGAGCGTCGAGTTCCCTGTCTCCGCCCTGAGTAGATCCCGCAACGCGCTCACGGCGTCGCCGGTATCGGCCAGCAGCTGATCGGCTACCACGATGGCCCCGGCATTGATGAAGGGATTGCGCGGGATCCCGTTCTCCAATTGCAATTCGATGAGGTCGTTGAAGGCCATGCCCGACGGCTCGCGCCGGACCCGCTTCCAGACGTCGGAATCCTTGCGGCCGAGCACCAGCGCCAGCGCGAAGGCCTTGGAAATGCTCTCGATGGCGAAGGGAACATCCACGTCACCGCCGGTGTAGAGCTGTCCTTCGACGGTCGCGATCGCGAATCCGAACTGATCGGGATCGACCTTCGCGAGACCGGGAATGTAATCGGCGACCGCACCTTCCCCAACGTGCGGCTTCGTTTCGGACATCACCTGCTCTATGACATGCTGATAGTCCATAAGGCTGAATAGTAACCGTTCAGCAACTATCTCTTGATTACGAAACGGTAGCTTGCAGAACCAGTTTCGATCATGGGTATCTGGCTACCATCACCTCGGCAAACCCCTGCCGTATTTCGATCGGAGGCCGCATGACCGCCTTGGAACCCGACGACGTCTTCGCGATGCCCGGCATCAAACGGGCCGCCCCGCACCGCGGCTTCCCCGACCGCGAGATCTTCCCGACCGTCGCCTACCAGATCATTCACGACGAACTGCTGCTCGACGGCGTCTCCCGGATGAACCTCGCGACCTTCTGCACCACCTGGGTCGACGACCAGGCGCGTCGGCTGATGAACGAATGCCTCGACAAGAACATCGTCGACAAGGACGAATACCCGCAGACCGCCGAGATCGAACAGCGCTGCGTGCACATGCTGGCCGACCTGTGGAACTCCCCCGACCCGCTGGGCACCCTCGGCACCTCCACCACCGGCTCCAGCGAGGCCGCCATGCTGGGCGGCCTGGCCGCGAAGTTCCGCTGGCGCAACAAGGGCGGCAAGGGCGTCCCGAATTTCGTCTGCGGCCCGGTCCAGGTGTGCTGGGAGAAGTTCGCGCGCTACTTCGATGTGGAGATCCGCCAGATTCCGTTGCGCGGCGAGCGCTACACCATGCATCCCGACGATGTGGCCGCCTACTGCGACGAGAACACCATCATGGTGGTGCCCACCTTCGGGCAGACCTTCACCGGGCTGTTCGAGGATGTGGAAGGCATCAGCAAGGCCCTCGACGAACTCCAGGAAAAGACCGGCCTCGATATTCCGATTCACGTCGACGGGGCCAGCGGCGCGTTCCTCGCACCCTTCTGCGCACCCGAAATCGGTTGGGATTTCCGGCTTCCGCGCGTGAAGTCGATCAACGCCTCCGGCCACAAGACCGGGCTCGCCCCGCTGGGTGCGGGCTGGGCGATCTGGCGCACCAAAGAGGATCTGCCCGAGGACCTCATCTTCAATGTCGACTACCTCGGCGGCAATATGCCGACGTTCAACCTGAACTTCTCGCGGCCCGGCGGGCAGGCCGTCACCCAGTACTACGAGTTCATCCGGCTGGGCCGACCCGGCTACCGCAATGTGCAGACCGCGATCTACGTCGCGAGCCAGCATCTGGCCAGGGGCATCGCCGAGACCGGGCGCTTCGAGATGATCCACGACGCCGATCCGAGCCGCGGCATCACCGCCGTGTCGTGGAAACTGGCCAAGGGCCAGGACTTCAACCTCTACGACCTGTCCGACCGGCTGCGCACCCGCGGCTGGCTCATCGCCGCCTACCCGCTGCCCGCCGACCGCGAGAACGAGACCATCATGCGCGCGGTGCTGCGCCACGGTTTCACCATCGACATGGCCGACCTGCTGCTCGCCGACCTGGACCGCAGCCTGAAGGTGCTGTGCAAGCACCCGATGAAGGTGCCGCTCACCCAGGAGGAGGCGGGCGGGTTCCCGCACAACGCGCACGCCGTGGTGCCGACACCCAAGGCGAAGCCGGTGCGCAAGGTGGCCGGGAAACCCGAAAGCAACGGCAAGGCAGCCACTTCCAAGGCCACGAAGGCGGTCACCGCCTCGAAGGGCAAGAGCGGTAAGTCCAAGGGCGGCAAGAAGTGACCGCGGCCGAGAGTTCGTCCGCCACTGGGACTTCCACCGACTCCCCGGCGAAAAGCGCTGTAGGACAGACGAAGTATCTCACCACCGTAGCTCTCGGCTTCACCACCGCGGCGGCCATCGTCACCAGCCTGCGCGGACTCCCGGCGATGTCCAAGGAAGAACTCACCATGTTCTTCTACATCGCCTTCTCGGTGGTGCTGTTCCTGATTCCGGCCGGGCTGGTCTCGGCCGAACTGGGCAGCGCCTTCGGCAAACAGGCCGGTGGCCTCTACGCCTGGATCAGCGGGGCGTTCGGCAAGCGCGTCGGTTTCTGGGCCATCTTCCTGTCCTGGCTGCAGGCCATGGTCTTCTACCCGACCGGCTTGAGCTTCGCGGCCGCGGGCGTGGCTTTCGCCATCGACAAACCGAATCTGGCACAGAACCACATCTACGTCGGCATCTTCTCGGTCATCGCGTACTGGCTGTGCACACTGGTGGCGCTGGTGGGAAATCAGTTCGCGGCCAAGGTGACCCAGGCCGGATTCGTGCTCGGCACCGCCATTCCCGGACTGGTCCTGCTCGGCCTTTTCGTGTGGTGGCTGATCGGCGGGCACTCGATCGGCTGGGAACACACCAGCGATCCCGCGGTGACGGTGGTCAAGGACGGACACGAAGGACCGCGCTTCATGCCCTATATCGCCGGGCTCTCCAGCCTGGCGTTCCTCGGGAACATCCTGGAGAACTTCACCGGCATCGAATCGCAGGCGGTGCACGCCACCGAACTGCGCAATCCCGCGCGCCAGTATCCGGCCGCCATCATGATCGCGGCGGTGACCGCGGCGGCCATCTTCACCCTGGGCGCGCTGTCGGTCGCGGGCATCCTGCCCTATGACCAGATCAATCTGAATTCCGGCGTATTCGACGCGCTCCGTGCGGGTTTCAGCACCTTGATGAATATCGGCTGGCCGGTGCTCATTCTGGCGGCCATGATCGCCTACGGTGCGCTCGCGGGCACGCTGGCCTGGATCACCGGCCCCAGTCGCGGTGTGCTGGCGACCGCGCACGACGGCATGCTGCCGCCGGTGCTGCAGAAGGTGAATTCCCGTGGGGTGCAGGTCAATATCCTCATCACCCAGGGACTGGCGGTCACGGTGCTGTGCCTGCCGTACTTCCTCATGGACGACGTGAGCAGCGCGTTCTTCCTGATCACGGCCATGGCGGTCGGCATCTACATCGTCATCTACCTGTTCATGTACGCGGCGGCCATCCGGTTGCGCTACACCCAGCCCGACCTGCCGCGCGCATTCAAGGTGCCGGGCGGGAACACCGGTATGTGGATCTTCGCCGGAATCGGTTTCCTCGCCATGGTTTTCGCACTGATCACCGCATTCGTGCCACCCTCACAGCTGCCGATCGGCAATTCGACGACCTACATCCTGCTGGTCGCCGGAGGCACCGTGTTCTTCTGCCTGATCCCGATCGTGGTCGAGAAGCTGAGCAAGCCCGGCTGGGCGGCTCCCGACGACGAGAAGGTCAAATCCCACGGTCCGAGCAGCGAGTTGCGGGAACGCCTGAAGCTCTAGGCGGCCCGTCAGCCGACCAGCGCGCCCAACGGCAGTCCGATTGCGATCGCCACCAGCATGAAAATGGTGTTGGGCAGCTGGAAGGAATGGTCCAGGACGAACCGGCCGATCCGGGTCGATCCGGTCTGATCCATGGCGACGGTGGCGATCTGGGAACCGTTGGCGGGCAGGATGTACATGCCCTGACAGGCGGGCCACATGCCGGTGATCACCTCCGGCGACAGGCCAAGGGCGACACCGATCGGCACGATCGCCTGCGTGGTGCTGGACTGGCTGGTGGTCAGCATGGCCACCACCGCCAGCGCCACCGCGAACAGCCACTTGTGGTCGCTCACCGCCTGACCCAGCCCGTGCTCGATCTGCTTCTGGTTCTCCGCCACGAAAGTATTCGCCAGCCAGGCCAGACCCAGCACCGCGACCGCACCCACGATGCCGGGACCGAAGATGGACTGCTTGGGCACCTGGGCCGGATCGGCCTTGCAGACCAGGAAGATCAGCACGGCCACCAGGCCCATCACCAACTCGATGGTGGTGACGACGCTGAGCCGGTCCCCGCCCACCACCGGCCGCAATCGGGAGAACAGGCCCATGGCCACCACCAGCAGCACGCCGCCGAGGAAGATGAGCGCCGAATTACGGGCGGCGGCAGGCAGTTTCGTGGTCAGATCGACCGGCTCGGGCGGGGTGATCTCCCCTGCGGCCAGTCGCCGCTGAAACTCGGGATCCTCGGTCAGTCCCTTGCCCACCCGGGTCTCCACGAGCGCCGCGACGAACAGTCCCGCGATGCACGCGGGCCAGGTCACCAGCAGGATCTTGCCGAGTGGGAAGCCGTGCGGCTCCAACAGCACCGCCAGCGACGCGGTCGCCGCCGAGACCGGGCTGGCCAGGATCCCGGCCTGCGAGGCCACGGCCGCCATCGCCAAAGGCCGTTCGGGGCGCAGCTTCTGGTTGTAGGAGACGCTGTAGATGACCGGCAGCAAGGCGTAGTAGATGAAACCGGTGCCCGCGCCGACGGTGAACAGGAACGACATGGCCGGGGCCAGGAACACCACCGCCTTGGGTCGGCTCATGATCACCCGGGTGGCTTGCCGGACCATCCAGTCCGTCCCGCCGACGGTCTGCATCACCGAGGCCGCCGTCACCACCGTCAGCACGATCAGAATGATGTCCACGGGCGGGTTGCCCGGCTTCACGTGGAAACCGAAGACCAGCACCAGCAGTCCGACCAGACCCCACGCGCCGATGCCGACGCCACCGGTACGCACGCCGAGCAGGATCGCCAGGATGACGACCGCGCCCTCGACCGCCATCATCATGTGCTCGGTCCCGTCATCGGCCCGCCCGCGCTCACCAGATGTCTTACCGGGATGGGGGTTTCGACCACCCGGTCCCCGTCGGCCGCCACCCGCCACGCCCGGCCGTGCACGTCCGAGCTCACCGCGTCGATCAGCTCGCCGCCGTGGAAGTGCAACGAGACCAGATTGTCGATGGCGTAACCCGGTGGTAGCTCACCCTTCTGGATGGCCCGATGATAGAGCGGCTGCCGCTGGTCCTCGGCGTCGTAGTGCGGGCAGCAGCTGCCCTCGAGCAGGCCGAGCCCCTCCGGCAGGACCTGCAATGTCGGCCCGTAGGAGTCGGTGGTGCCACCCTGGAACCAGCAGATCGCGCCCGCGCTGCCGCCGGTCATGACCGCGCCGTTCGCCCACGCCTCGCGCAGCAGCACGTCCACGCCCTGGCGTCGCCAGACATCCAGCATGTTCGCGGTATTGCCGCCGCCGACGTGGATCACGTCCATGCTCAGGATGTATTCACGCAGGTCGGTAATGCCCCGCGAGAAGAGACGGAGATGGAACGGCGCGCAGCGGTCGGCGTTGTAGGTCTCGTAGAAGCTGACCGTGTAGTCCGGACTGTCACCGGTGGCGGTGCCCAGGAACAGCACCCGCGGACGGGTCTTGCCGGTCAGGCCGAGGATGAAATCGTGCAGCGGATCGCCGCGCCGATCCATCATCGCCCGGCCCGCACCGGTGGCTACCACGTGACCGAGCATGAATCCGCCTCTCGCCGAGGGAGATCACCTGACTGTCGTTCACATGGTAGCCACGGTTTCGCTAGCTAGTTGTCACCGGCGCCCGCGGTGTCGATGATCCAGGCGAATTCGAAGGCCGCTTCCTTCCACTTCTCGTAGCGGCCGCTGACACCACCGTGACCCGCGCTCATCTCGGTCTTGAGCAGCAACTGGGCGTCACCGGTCTTGGTGGCGCGCAGCTTGGCCACCCACTTGGCCGGTTCCACGTACAGCACCCGGGTGTCGTTGAGACCGGTGATGGCCAGAATCGCCGGATAGTCCTTGGCCTCGACGTTCTCGTAAGGCGCGTAGGACTTCATGTAGTCGTAGACTTCCTTGTCCGCCAACGGATTACCCCACTCGTCCCATTCGGTGACGGTGAGTGGCAGACTCGGATCCAGGATCGAGGTCAGCGGGTCCACGAACGGGACATTGGTCAGGATGCCCGCGAAGAGTTCGGGAGCCATATTGGCCACCGCGCCCATCAACAGGCCGCCCGCGCTGCCGCCCTCGGCGACCATGCGATCGGGCGCGGTCACCCCGGCATCCACCAAATGCTGTGCGACAGCGACGAAATCGGTGAAGGTGTTCTTCTTCTCCAGCGTCTTGCCGTGCTCGTACCACAACCGGCCCAGCTCGCCGCCGCCGCGCACATGCGCGACCGCGAACACCATGCCGCGGTCCAGCATCGAGAGTCGGCCCACCGAGAAGTACGGGTCCATCGGAGCCTCGTAGGAGCCGTACCCGTAGAGCAGCAACGGCTTCGGACCGGCGATCGCGTCCTTGCGCATCACCAGCGAGATCGGCACCCGGGTTCCGTCCGGCGCGGTCGCCCAATCCCGTTGCTGCACATAGTCGCCGGGCTCGTAACCGCCGAGCACCGTCTGCTCCTTGCGCAGCAGCAGCTCGCCGGTCTCCGGCACATAATCGAAGATCTGGGTGGGCGTGATGTAGGACAGCAGCGCCACGCGCAGCAGCGGCTGCTCCCATTCCGCGTTCGCTCCCAGCATCGCGGAGTACAGCTCCAGATCGAACTCGATATCGCGCAGTTCGCCGTAGCCGTCGGCGGTCAACGGCCACACCGCGACTCGCGGCAGCGCCTCGCGGCGGTAGCTCAGCACCAGCTTGTCGGAGAAGGCGTCGATGTCCTCGAGCCGCACATCGTCGCGGTGCGCGATCAGCACGGTCATGTTCGACGGATCGTCCAGCGGGGCCTCGGCGAGCACGAAGTTGACCGCCTTGACGCCGTCCACCACATCGTTGTGCCGGATGAGCAGCCGGTCCTCGCCACCGATGACGGCATGCTCGGCGGAGTACTCGACGCCGTCGCGGCGCGGCATCAGCACCCGGAACTCGCCCTCGGGATTGTCGGCCTCGAGGATCCACTCCTCGCTGGTGATCTTCGAACTGGTGAAGATGACCAGGAACTTCTCCGAACGGGTGGAGCCGATGCCGACCGAGAAGCGCTCGTCCTCCTCATGGAAGATCAGCACGTCCTCGTCGGTGCCGGTGCCGAGGCGGTGCCGCCAGACCTTGTCGGCGCGCCACGCGTCGTCGAAGGTCTGATAGAAGACGTGGACGCCGTCCGGCGCCCAGTGCGCGCCCGCGACATTCGGGATCTCGTCGGCCAGCAGCTCACCGGTCGCCAGGTTCTTGAAGCGCAGCGTGTAGCGCTCGTCGCCGACGGTGTCGATCGCGTAGGCCAGCAGATCGCCCGCCCGGCTGACCGTCGAGACGCCCAGCGAGAAGAACTCGTGGCCCGCCGCCAGCTCGTTGGCGTCCAGCACGATCTCCTCGCCCGGGATCTCGACGCCCGGCGCCAAGGTCGGCGGCGTCCAATCCGACGGGTCCGAGATCGGGCAGCGGCACTGCACGCCGTACTGCTTGCCCTCGTAGGTCCGCATGAAGTACCAGTACTCGTGCATGCGGGTGGGCAGCGACAGGTCGGTCTCCTGAGTGCGGCCCTTGATCTCCTCGAAGATCTTCCCGCGCAGCCCGGCCAGCTTCGCGGTCTGCGCCTCGGTATAGGCGTTCTCCGCCTCGAGATACGCGATGACCTCGGGATCCTTCTTCTCCCGCAGCCATTCGTACTCGTCGATGAAGACGTCCCCGTGGTGCACGCGCTCCTTCGGCACCCGCTTGGCGATCGGCGCCACCACGTCGCCGCTTACTGAGGTCGCGCTCCCACTGTCCAAAGCCATGGGCACCACGTTAGTGGCGATCCGCCCGCACCGATCCCCGACCCGTCGGGTGGCGAAAACTCCCGCGCGCGGGGCGCTCGACAGGGCTAATCTGCGGGCATGCGGTTGCGCGGGGCAGCGCGCCTGCTGGCGGTCCTCGCGATCGTGGCGGGTGCGGGGGGAATCGGTGTGGCGACACCGGCTTACGCGTGCGCGTGCGGCGGCGCGGCCTGGCAGCCCGGAGACAACGGCCGGGTGGCGGACGAGACCGCGCTGGTGGCCTGGGACGGACAGCACGAGACCATCGACATGCGGCTCGGCTTCGAGAACGCCGGGCAGCGGGCCGCGCTGATCGTGCCGACCCCGGCCCCGGCCGCCGTGGCGCTGGGCAGCGCGAACACCTTCACCGAACTCGAGCGGCTCAGCGCGCCGAAGGTGGTCACCGAACGCAAGTGATTCGGCGACTTCAAGCTGAACTTCCTGGCGGTGGGAGGCGCCGACAAATCCGCCGCGCCGACGGGAGCCGCCGCTCCCGGCGCGCCCACGGTGCTCGACCGGGTGCAGCTGGGACCGGTGGAGGCCACCACCTTCACCGGCGGCGACCTCACCGGCATCCGGAAATGGCTGTCCGACAACGGCTACCAGATGCGCGACGAGGTGATCGCCACGCTGCAGCCGTATCTGGACGGCGGCTGGTCGTTCGTGGCCATGCGGCTCACCTCGAACACCGCCCTCAACGGCGCGCTGGATCCGGTGCGACTCACCTTCGACTCGGCGCGCCAGGTGTATCCGATGCGCATGTCCAGCGCGGCCACCCATGCCCAGACGGTCAAGCTCTACTCACTCGGCCCGCACCGCGTCCGCCGCGACGATCCCGACTCCACCGGCCAGCAATGGGATGTCCACTTCGCCGGGCGCGTCGATCCGGAGGACACGGATCTGAAGCGGTTGAGCGCGAACGGCGACAACTACCTCACCGCCATGACCTTCACCATCTGGTCGCCCCAGCAGATCACGTCCGATTTCACCTTCACCCCGTGGCCGACGGACGACGGCTACCAGGAACAGGACCGTCGGGTCGAGTATGTCCAATTCCTCGGCATTCCGGCGGGATTCGCGATCCTGCTCGCGGTCGTACTGCTCGCCCCGGCACTGGGCGTCGCCCTCATCGTCGTCCGACTCGTCCGTTGGGTCCGTGCCTGAACCTCACCGGAGACGGCGGCGAGGCTGAACGGTTTGGCGCTGCTCGTAGAGGTAGAAGACGGCGGCTTTGCGTCGAGCACACTGGTCGGTCGGACAGCTCTGGTGGACTCGCAGAATACTGTGGGCCAGTTGCACCGTGAACCGTTCCGGGACCGTCGCACAGCTGTCGTGGATCGGGGCGGCCCGCTGTGGGGACCATGGCGTACGCACCATGCACCTCCTTCCGCTGACAGAAGATGGAATATCCGATCCGAACCCCTCACAAACCCTGGCATGATGAGTTGCGATCTACATCACCGACCAGTACTCGCTGGTGCCGCACAGGGGAGGCCGACAGTGGAATCGAAAAATCGCGTCATCGATGCCGACGCGGTGTGGCGACGCGGCGACGACAATGCCGACGGCGTCGAAATCGCCTTTCTGACCAGTGGAAACATCGGGCTGCGGGACTCCCGCAATCCCGACGGGCCGGTCCTCATCTTCACCCCCGGCGAATGGGAAGCCTTCGTCGCCGGGGCCAAGGACGGCGAATTCAACCGGCCCGGAGCCTGATATAGGTGCGCCCGGCTCGAACCGAGCCGGGCGCACCGAAATTCGTCTAGCAGTCTTGGCATTTCGCCTTGGTAATCAAGCCCCGAGCGCACCGCCGATGGTCGGCCAGGACTCGTGCAACGTGTCCTGCCAGTACGACCACGAATGCGTGCCCACCGGCGAATGCTCCACGCGCGCCGGGATATTCATCGACCGCAACCGCTGCTCGAACGCGGTGACGCAGGCGTCCACCCCGAATTCGATGGGCCCGCCGAAGAAGATGTTCTCCGGCAGCTGCGGTTTGATCTCCAGTTCGTGCGGGCCGGGAATGCCGGTGCCGGTGGACAGGAAGATGGTCTTGCCGCGCAGCGCCTCGGTCAGCACCGCCGGATTGTGCGCCTGCCACGCGGGATCCGCCGGGCCGCCCCACATGTTGAACGGGTTGCCGCCGCGATTGGCGATCGAGAAGGCCATCGCGCCCTGGGCGATCGTGGTGTCCGGGCAGGCGCTGTAGCCCGCCACCGCGCGATACAGCTCCGGATGCCGCACCGCCAGCACGAAAGCGGCGATGCCGCCCATCGACAGGCCACCGATGGCGTTCACCCCGTTACCGGCGAAATAGTCGTCGATGATGGGCGGAAGTTCTTGTGTCAGAAAGGTTTCCCACTTGTAGCGACCGAAGCGCGGATCGTCGGCCGCCCAGTCGGTGTAGTAGCTGGCCTGGCCACCCATGGGCAGCACCACGTTCACGTTCTTGCCCTGGAAGAAGGGCTCCGCGTCGGTGGCATTGGTCCAGGTGCTCTGGGTCGCACCGGGATCGAGACCGTCGAGCAGGTAGTAGCTGGGGCGGTCGCCGCCGCCGGCCGGATGTAGGACCTGGACCTGAATCGTGCGGCCCATGGC